>CAZOAX010000154.1:0-5764 GCA_964577735.1 uncultured bacterium | reverse complement strand
CTCAGTGATCAATACTGAATGATGGGTGACAGTAGCCCGTCCGGATTCAGTCACAATGACAGGATCTGGAACCCCGGCAGCAAGGCATGCATCCCCGATCATATAGACCACATCGCGGGCATATTCTTCTACAGTGTAGTTCATCGAAGAATCTGCTGTGCTCTTGGATCCGTCATAGTCAATCGCAAGCCCACCACCAACATCAAAAAATGAAAGCGAAGGGTACTCTAAACTAAGCTCTGTATACATGCGAGCGGCTTCTTTTAGGGCTTTTTTAATGGATTGAATAGAGGGGATTTGACTGCCGATATGAAAATGGAGCAGTTTTAGCCAATGACTTTTGCCTTTAGCTTCTAATTGTTCAAGGCAAGACACAATTTCATGCGTAAATAGGCCGAATTTGGAGCTTTCTCCACCGGATGATTCCCATCTGCCGGCGCCTTTGTTGGATAGCTTCATGCGGAAGCCAATTTCAGCTTCCACGCCGAGTTGTTCTGCGACTTCAAGGACAAGTTTTAGCTCGTATTCCTGTTCGATAATGATCAGAGTGCGGCGCCCAAGCTTAATACCCATCAGCGCAAGTGAAATATATTCCGCGTCTTTGTACCCATTGCACAGAAGGAGGGAATTCGGGTTATTTTCCAAGGTCAAAACGGCAATCAATTCAGGTTTGCTGCCGACTTCAAGGCCCATTAAATGGTCTTTACCAGCAAGCTGCACTGTTTCGACGACATGCCGCTGCGGGTTTACTTTGATAGGAAATGCCATTCTGTAAGTGTTGCGGTAATTAAAATCTTCAATCGCAGTTTGGAAAGCAGATTGCAGGCTTGCGACGCGGTCACGGATAATGCCATTAAACCGGATCAAGATAGGTGCTTCAATGCCTCTTTCAACTAGAGCCTCTGTTAGTTTGAATAGATCGCCGCCTTCGCCGGTCCGACTGGGTTTGACACAAACATTGCCAGAAGCATTGATATCAAAATATCCGCCGCTCCATTTGTTGATCGAGTAGATGGTCTCATCTTGCATTCTTACATTGTCCTTTTTCTTTAAATTCCGCATGCAGTATACTCTTTTCCATGTTTAAAAAAGCAAGCCTGAAACCAGGAAAAGACAAGCCCCTGTTAAATCGCCATCATTGGATTTTTTCAGGAGCATTAGCACACGTGCCTCCGCATGAGCCGGGAGAGATTTTGGCAGTTGAATCTGCAAACTCTACTTTCCTGGGATACGCCTACTTCAATCGCAAAAGTTCGATTACCGGCCGGATGGTCTCTTTTAATGAAGAGCCGCTTGTAGCGATAGAAAAATCTCTTGTTGAAGCGATCGAACTCAGAAAGAAATTATTCGACGCAAACACCAATGCTTATCGCTTAATCAACGGAGAAGGGGATGGGCTACCGGGTCTTATTGTGGATCGTTATGCTGATCATCTAGTCATTCAGATCGCTACGCTTGGCATGGATAAACTAAAAGACTTCATAGTCAGCATCCTTGATCGTGAACTTTCCCCTGAGTCTATTTTAGAAAAATCCCTTTCTCCATCAAGAACTGAAGAGGGATTGAAGCCATTACAGCAAGTGCTTAAAGGCGACATGCCTAAAAATATTCCCGTTTTGGAAAATGGCATTAAATTTTTAGTCGATCCGATCAATGGTCAAAAAACAGGGTTCTTTTTAGACCAAAGAGAGATGAGGGGCTTAGTCAAAGAAAAAGCGCATGGTAAACGTGTGTTGAACGTCTTTTCTTACACAGGCGGCTTTACAGCCTACGCTCTTGCCGGCGGTGCTATTCAAGCTGATTCTGTGGATATTTCAGAAACAGCTATTGAAGAAGCAAAAACCAATTGCGCTCTCAACGGATTTTCAGGTGGATTTTACGCAGAAGATGCGTTTGAATTCCTCCGAAAAAATGATCTGCAATATGATCTCATCATTTTGGATCCGCCGGCTTTTGCAAAAAGAGCCAAAGATGTCGTGCAAGCTTGCCGTGGCTATAAGGACATCAATAGAACTACACTTCAAAAGATGCCAAAAGGCTCGATCCTGATCACCTGTTCATGCTCCTATTTTGTCGATGAGAAGCTCTTCCAGCAGGTGATATTTCAGGCCGCTGCCGAAGCTAAACGAACCGTCCGAATCATTGGGAAGCATAGGCAGGCAGAAGATCATCCAGTCAACCTCTTCCATCCGGAAGGGAGCTATCTGAAGAGTTTGGTTTTATTTATTGAATAATGGAATCAACGCCTTTCTTTAGGTTGTCGTGAAGGTGTGTTTGATGAATCAAGGTTTGTTCTATTTTCATAAATTCCTCAAATTCATCTGGAGTTAAATCTAAATAACGATCATTAAGTGGGTCATATGCACTCTTCGCCTCTTCCATGCCTATTTTTGCATTTAAAAAGTTCTCTAATATAGGGAAGTTCTTTTTCGCAGGTTCGTTTTTCAGTGCTTCTTGCCCCCATTCACTTGTCTTTAGATCATTCACCATTGATAAAAGCTCTTTTGCAGGAGAGCCTTTGCTTGCAAGAGTAGCTAACTGTTTAACGGCACCATTGATCGCCGCTTGAGATTTTTCACTTGAGCCGATCTCTTCACGACCTGTGTTAATGGCGCTTCTGCTTTTAAGTTCGAGTTCATTATTCTCATTGAGCTTGAGTTTCTTTTTATTCGTTAAGCCAGAAAGTAAATCGCGGAGTTTGCTGAGTTCGTCTTGAGGAGAGGTCATGTTCAGCAACTTTTCTTTTAATTTTTTTACAGCAGGATCGGAATGGTCTTGTACGGGGATATTGGAGACAGTGTGAGTTTGAGGCCGTGCGGCCGGTTTAACAGGTGCTTCATGAACGTGATTCATCCCTTGCATGTTGGATGCAATCATTTGGTTTCGGATTTCTTTTTCCATCAAAGCGTTTTTTAGGGCCGTATCCGCTCTTGCTTGTTGAGTCTCAGCATTCTTTGCTTGTTGAATCTGAGCGGGGGTTTTGGGTAATTCTTTGGACTGGATTTTTGCAGATTGTGCATTTTGCAAGGCTTGAGCGGCTCTTGCTTGTTGAATTTGAGCTGGGTTTTTGGGTAAATCTTTGGACTGGATTTTTGCAGATTGTGCATTTTGCAAGGCTTGAGCGGCTTTAGCTTGTTTTGCTTGTCGAATCTCGGCAGGTGTTTTGGGTAGTCCTTTTAATTGGGTATTTTTTTTGGGTTCTTCATTTTGTTTGGCAGTGACTGTTTGGAATGTGGTGTTGACTTGGGCTTGTGTGCGATTGGTTTGACTAGGGGAGAGATGTTGAACAATGTGTCCCCATGTTCTTGATAAACTTTCCGTGGCACGCGAAGTGGCTCTTTCGGTCGATGTTTGAACGTTGGTTTTAATTTCATTATAGCTTTGACTAATTCTAGGATTCATTAATATTATCCCGATTTAGTATTCCAATATGTACTATTATACTATATAATTTATTTTATGTGGAACTCGTTTTTCACTCCGTTTTTCGGGGTTTTTTCACGTGGCTTTAGATTTTATTTCCATTAAATCAGGGGATTCTCTAATATCTAGGCACCTTTGGGGTGTTAGCTCAGTTGGTTAGAGCGCCTCGTTGACATCGAGGAGGTCAGCTGTTCGAGTCAGCTACATCCCAAACTTTACCCCCTCTTCCTTATGCTTAAATCCTTAAGATCTACTGTAAATGAAATCATGGCTATGGCTGTCCTTGATCTTTTTCCCGGCGTTTTGCTAGGGGAGGGGAGAGCGACGTCTACCCAGTTTTTCTACGAGTTTCACTTTCCTCAAGGGATCCACCCTGAGTTGCTAACTATTGTGAGTGAAAAAATGCGTCAATTGATGAAAAGTGATCTGTTGATTGAAAGCGTCGAAATGGCAACAGGTAGTGCTGCCAACTATTTTGATTATCATGAACAGCCTTTGAAGGCGGAAGCGGTTTCAGATTTGCCAGATCCTACGGTGTCTTTGATCCGTATTGGTAAATTTTATGATGTTTTTCAGGCAACCCCTTATGTAGGCGGCCTTTCTCATGTGTTTTTTCAGCTTCTTGAGTCCCGTGTTTTCAAGGATGAAGGGACTGAATGGGTAGAGATTTGTGGAGCAGTTTTTGAGTCCAAGGACGATCTTAAAGCTTTCATTAAGAAAAAGAAGCAATGGCAGAAAGAAATGCCCTGGGAATCTGCTTTCCGCTCTGATCTCATGCTCAATTGGGGAGAGACGCCCGTTTTGCTTCCGAAGGGGGTAAGGGTTTGTCAGAATTTACAACACTTTTGGCAAAAAGCTGTAAATGAGCGCGGATTATGTGAAATTCTTGGGTCAAAAAACAGTCAGGAATTCATGGCTGAAACCCTGAGAATGGGGGTTGCAAGCTTCGCGGCCGAGGATTCAGATCCATTTGGGCCGGCAGATCTTGTCACTCTCCGCATGAGTTCAAATGAGTTGCTGAAAGCTTGTATTTCTTCCTTGCAATTCATTGCCCAAACATTTAATATGTTGGAGTTGAGCGCTGAATGGGTTCTTTTTACGAGAAACCCGGGAACCGCTCATAAACAATGGAAACATCGGGTTGATGTTTTGACAAAAGCTCTTGAAGAGTGTGGTTTTCCGTATTCGGTAGATGAAGATAGCTTTCGAGCTGATCCGACTGTCGAGCTAAGAATGCTGGACTCTCTTGGCGAGCATTGGGCAGGTCCTATGCTAAGCATAAAAGAGAGCAAAGCTTCAACCCAAAATGTGTCGATTGTATATTCCCTTTTGGGACCTGTAAAACGATTGATTACGTTGCTTGCTGAGTATAAAGTAAGCAAATGGCTTTAGTTGTCAGGTTTTAAAGGTCATAATGTAGGAGAGAGTTAGTAGCTTGAGAGTTAACCGCGAAATAAGAGCTCCAAAAGTACGATTGATCGGCCAAGCCGGAGAGCAAATCGGTGTTGTCTCACTCTATGAAGCATTGGCTATGGCTGATGAAGCTGGACTAGACTTAGCTGAAATTTCACCTGCCGCAAGTCCACCAGTTTGCAAGATCATGAACTACGGAAAGTTCCGCTATGATCAAACAAAGCGGGAAAAAGAAAATAGAAAAGCGCAGCACCAGATAAAGATCAAAGAAGTCAAAGTTAAACCAAACATTGACGAACATGATCTGCAAACGAAGCTGCGCCACGCGCATGACTTTCTTTCCCAAGGGGACAAAGTCAAAATTACATGCACCTTCCGAGGCCGGGAGATGATGCACCCAGAATATGGGGAAAAGCTTGTGAAGAGGATTTGTGCCGATTTAGAAGAGATCGCACAACCAGATTCGCCAGCAAAATTATTTGGTCGAATTTTGAGTGTGGTATTGTCGCCTGTTTCTAAAAAGAAAAAGGAATCTGCCAAACCTCAAACAGTAGATACGAAACCAGAAGAAGAGTCGCAGTAGGAGAAAATCCAGTGCCTAAAATGAAAACAAGAAAGGCCGTCGCAGCCCGTTTTAAAGTAACGGGATCAGGGCAATTAAAGAAAAATAGCCCGGGACGCCGCCATATATTAACAAAGAAAACACCTAAGCGTAAGCGTCAATTAGCAAGACCAGGTCTCGTTCATGAGACTATTTTGAAGACGTATAAACGCATGATGTGTGTTGGATAATAAAGGACTATAGCTATGGTAAGAGCAACAAACGCTGTAGCATCACATAGACGCAAGAAAAGATTATTCAAACTTGCTAAAGGATTTGTAGGAGATCGTAAGAACCACCTACGTCTGACAAGTGATGCCGTAATGC
>CAZOAX010000153.1:3208-5855 GCA_964577735.1 uncultured bacterium | reverse complement strand
AACCGAGTAATGCACGCTGATTCCTCCACAGGAAAAAGAGCAACCTATCGTTTTCTAACCAAACATTGGAAGAATGACGTTGGTAAATCATGGGACTCATTCTATTTACACCAAGTGGATAACACCGCAAGGCCTACAGTTGCATATAGTTACATAAAATCAAACCGTCTTGATCATCATTTAATCATTAACGAAAAAAATCTTCCCGATGGACGAGGCATCAAATTCAAATACTTCGGAGAAAAGGAAAAAACCAAAGAAAAAAAGCCAAAAGAACCTGAATACTTAAAAGACCGTGTTAAAGAAATCTTATTGCCAATAGGCCCTAAGGGAGAGTTCTTAACTTCACATCGATTTACATATAACTTGAATCAAGAACATGGCGAGCTCTTAAATGGTTCAACTGATGTTTTTGATGCCTACGGCAGGAAACAAACCTATCACTACAACAAAGATGAACGTCTGACCCATATCCTTTATCATGATTCTTCAGGAAATGAACTGTATGGGGACTCATTTTTCTATGAATCCGAATGCAATCTATCTGCAAAATATCTAAGGACGCCTAATTGGAGTATTCTTAAAGGGCAAGTATTTGACTATGACACGCGCGGAAACGTTACCCAATCAAGAGTTTTTGGAACAATAACTGGCACTAAATCTACTCCAATTGTCTTTGGTGCTGATTCAAAGCCCATCGACAATGGCGCAGAACACTCTACCCATCTGTTCTACTATGGCACTGGGAATGATGTGCTTGCAGAACGTGAAGATAACGGCAAAGGGATTATTTATACCTATTTTCCTAACAGTAGCGCTATAACTTCAAAGCTTGTTGTAGATGGCAATCAAAGAATTTTACTACGAGAGTTTAACGAATATGATGAGAATTTATTTCTCTACAAAAAAATTATCGATGATGGCTCAACAGACAACAAAGATGATCTAACTGATGTAACTTACAGAAAAATCATCTATTCACATTCGACAAAAAAAGCACCGCTCGGATTACCTCATCAAGTAGTAGAAAAGTATCTCGATCTTGAAACTCACGAAGAAATGCAGCTTAGTCACACCATTAACGATTATGCGCTAGATGGAAAACTGCTTTCTCAAACAGTTTTTGATGCCTTCGATAAACGATTCTATAAACTCCTTTGGGAATACGATCTACATGGTAACATCACAAGAGAAGTCAATGCTCTTGGCGAAGAGACCATAAGAAAGTATGACAACAACGACAATCTAACTTTTGAGAAAAACACCAGCCAAGGTGTTGAAACGTACTACTATTACGATCAAATGAACCGCCTATTTTGTTCCGATGAACATAAGGACGGAAGATCTTTTCAAACGTGGCACATCTTTGATCTTATGGGCAATAAGCAATCAACGAAAGATCATCAAGGTCATATTACACAGTTCTCCTATAATGATCTCAACCAACTCGTTTCCATTAAGCATCCTGCCGTGAATTTAGGTGGCATCATCACTGAAGCCGTTGAAACCTTTGGCTATGATCTTTTAGACCATCAAACTTCTCATCGGGATAAGCTCGGATTTGAAACCACAACAAAATGTAACATCAATGGAGACCCTCTCCAAATATCCTACCCTGATGGTACATCCGAAGAATTTGAGTACTACTTAAATGGAGCTCTATCAAAGGCTGTCCATAAAAACCAAAGCTATACACTCTACATTAGAGATTGTCTCAACCAAATACTATCAGAAGAAACTTATAGCCAAGATGGAACTCTACTAAGCCAAATCAAGCGCGTTTACAAAGGCAACTTACTCATATCTGAAGAAGATCCTGAGGGATTAATCACCTCCTATACCTACGATGGAGCCGCTAGATTAATTGAAAAAGTAACTGGCGATCAACGTATCACCTATAGCCATGATTCTTTTGGAAATATTTTTCAGGAAATCTCCTGGATATCTGAAACGGAAGCTCAAGTTAAAGAATTTACCTATGACCTCAAAGGGCAAATCCTCACTGAAACATCCAAAAATCTTGCTGGTGAGGTCTTTCTACACACTGAAAATACCTACAACGCCTTTGGACAAAAAACCATAATCAAAGTTGGTGGTTCACTAACTCAATACTTCTATAGCAGTCATCAAGAGCTGATCAAAGAAATTGATCCCGAAGGCAACGTGACAGAGTACATGTATGATTATCATCATGTACTCCCAAGCAGCCTGATCGGAACCAAACTTCAAACGCTAGATGCCAATGGAAATAGCACCATAAAAATTCTAGACTCACTTGGAAGAGAAGTACTCACCTACCAAACGAATCTCCATAACCTCTTACTTTCCAAAAAAGTTTGTTCTTACAACTTAGAAAACGATCTTACGCGGGTAGAAGAAAGCCGTATTATCAATGGACAAGTTATTTCCACACATGTTTCAGAATGGACCTATAATTCCATGCATCAGGTCTTGCTGCAAAAAGAAAATCCCGGAACACCAGATGAACGAATCAAAACCTTCACCTATAATTCCATAGGACAAAAAGACTCCCACACTAAACCTGACGGAGTTGTTATATCCTATAATTATGACGATAAAGGCCGTCTCTCTGAATTTTATTCCTCAGACCATACTATTTCATACCGGTATACCTACAACCAAAATG
>CAZOAX010000153.1:0-3198 GCA_964577735.1 uncultured bacterium | reverse complement strand
CAAATCCTTGAAGTAGAAGATTTAATCAATCATCAAATAACTAAAAAAACCTACGACACACAAGGACGTCTTGAAAAAGAAATCCTCGGTAATGGACTAAGCATCGCTTATAGCTATGACACTCTCGATCGGAAAATTAAAACAACACTCCCAGATCAATCAACAATCCATTTTGAGTACGATGCATGGAACTTAAAGTCCATTACCTACGGAGACCTCATCCATCAATTGACTAGTTACGATGATAGAGGAAATCTTCTGCAATGCAACCTACCACGCCAATTGGGAACAATTGACTTCACCTACGATCTAAACCAAAGACGAAGAAGCATTAAGCACCCCAAATATCAACATGTAGCCAATCATTTTGATAAAGTGGGCAACCTGCTCTCTGATTCAATCCAAGACCCCCTAGGCTCATTTACAAGAAACTATTCCTACGATGACCTCTATCAACTCATCCGAGAAACTGGATTAGAATAGCATCAATATCAATATGACTCTCTTCAACACATCCAATATACCTACGACCCCTTCGACCGCCGCTTATCCAAGCAAGACGAACATTATCTCTACGATGACCAAAATGAAATCGGAATGATAAAAAATGGCAAAACACAAGAACTCCGCATATTAAGTCCAAACCACACCTCCGAGCACGGAGCCACCATTGCTCTTAAATTGAATGATGCATTCTTCATCCCAATCCATGACCTTTTCGGCAACATCTCCCTGCTCCTCTCTGACCAAAACGAGCCTCAAGCCTACCGCTATACAGCCTTTGGAAAAAAAGCCACTGGCACACAAAACGCCAACCCTTGGCGCTACGCTAGCAAGCGATTCGATCCCGAAACCAGCCTCTCCTATTTCGGAAGACGCTACTATGACCCAGCCACAGCCCATTGGACCTCTCCCGACCCCGCCGAGTTCATCGACGGCCCCAACTACCACGCCTACCTCCGCAACAATCCCCTCTATCGCCTAGACGCCCACGGCCTCTTTGGCGAAAGCCTCTGGGAAAACGGATACACATACGCTTCAGAAGGACTCTACGGATTGTACAATATGGGTGAAGACTTTTGTAATATTGCAGGAACCATGGGTGAATGGCTTCACGCAGATATGGAATATGAATACGGCAATGATCCATATGCCTTCCACTCCAAAATGCAAAGTTCATGGAATGAATGGGGTCAGTTTTCAGATCATATCAGCGAAAGTCCCGGAACCCACATAGGAAATGCTATTGCACCAATGTGCATGCAAGCCTATAATTTAGATGAAAATGCTTCTTTTGGAGAACGTTTCCTTAGCTACAGTGGGGCAACATTAGAGATTGGCTTATTTGCCTCAGGAGCCTATAAAGGCATTAGCGCCCTACGGAATCTGACTAAAACCTCAAAACTGAGTACCGTAACTAAAGGGGTAAATGTTAGTCGCGGCGCTGAAAATGCTAATGCTAGAATATATTTACATAGAAAATTAATAGCTCAGGAAATTGCTGGTGGGCATGCATTTGAAAAGCACATTATCAATCGGGGGGAATTTCGTGGATTTATCCGCACTAGAACTCAATTTTCTGAACATATTGAAAATGTTTTAAACAATCCAACCAAAGCAAAGCAGCTAAGAAATAATAGAACTGGGTATTGGCACCAAGAGACAGGAACGGTTGTAGTTCGTAACCCAATGGCTATAGATGGAGGAACAGCTTTTCAACCAAATAAAGGTATAACCTATTATCAGGAGAGACTAAGATAGCATGGATCTTTTACAAAATGATGCAAAATCAGCTGACATAAGAATATCGACTGATGACTTAATTACAATCCATCAATCTATGAATGAAGTTTGTAATGGGATCGACTTGTTTGAATTCCAAACCCGGATTGGCGTAACTCGAGAAGAAGTTGTTAATTTAATGAAAATAATTGATCAAATCATTGAAAAGATTGAACAAGCTGCTCAAGAGAATTAACATACTTTTGACAAACCTGATGAAATCAATAATTACTTTAACCTATGAATGAAGAATAAGGCACCTACGGAAGATGAAAACGTTGTTGAATGGAGCCCTAAACAGGTAGATTACGTGGATAGTATGAATGTATCGACCATTCAAGCAAAGTGAATCGTGTGCATCCTAAAAGGATAAATGGGCAACCTGTTTCTGCACCACATTATCCACCTACAGCAAGTGATTTAATAAATGGTTTTTTCAAAAAAACAAATAAGTGTAGAGCTAACAAAAGAACTAAATAAAGGATATAATATAGAAAGAATATCTAACTGGGCTTTTGCTTTGTCACATTTTAGGTCTAAAGAAGATCAGCTTCCTGAAATAGAAAACTTGCTTCAAGCTATATATTTGATGGATGCAGGTCCAGAATTCGAATACTCGGAAAAAGAGCTAAGACTACTTTCAGAAATGTTGATGAATGAAGAAGCAGACCATATTAAAAAACTAGACAGTCTAATAGCTAAAGACAGAATATGACCGTTAATAACCCTTCTTATTTTTGCCGTGTTTGTGGCTTGAATCAGTATGAATACCCTTGGGACGAAAATAACGACTGTCCCATTTTTGGCATCTCTGCTTGCTGTGGAGCAGAATTTGGTTATCATGATTGCACTCTAGCTGGTGTAAAAGCTCATAGAGAACGCTGGTTGCTCACTGGTCAATGGTCAGACATAGCATATATGCCATCCGACTGGTCATTGGCTATGCAAATAAAAAATATTCCTCAAGAATATCTATAGGATACATTAATGCCTGAAAATGACTTGAAGCAACTTGATCTTGAATATGATGAGCGTCAATATTCATTAATGCTTCAAAAAATCAGTGCGTTTGAACGAGGTGATTTATATCTAGTACATCTTATTGGCGATTTAAATGGCCTTCTAGATGTTCTAACAGGTCATGATCTAGAATGGCAACAGACCTTTACAGGATACTGGTGGGATTTAGAACAAGTATATGCTGTTGCAATGGATGAAGACCGATCACATTTTGATAGGGATGATCAAAAGATTATAAGCGAAGCCCTAGAGGGATTAAAAACAATTATACATGAAAAACTCAAGCAGACTCATGTCTGATGATTGAATTTAACAATCTCCCCTGGCATGATGCCGAGCTCAAGATTATTATGATTGATCGTGTCAATCATGATATAATAGCTGTTTCCCTGATAT
>CAZOAX010000152.1:0-5878 GCA_964577735.1 uncultured bacterium | reverse complement strand
CCGCTTACGCCTTTGGATGTATCTCAGCTTTCTGATTCAAATTTTCCTCATTTGATTTTTTCAGAGGAAAAAGGGGAAGTGGTATGTGATTTAACAGGTAAGAAAGATGAAAATGTGGACCTGGAAAAAATCTATACGATTCTTATGGATTACTTTAACAAAAAAAGTCCCACGGGTGTCAGCCAAATGGATATATTCCATTTAGACTCCTTGAAGGAAATTATAAAAAATCAAACGGCAGCCTATGCTGATACTGAAGGCTATGTAACGAAGCTAAGTGAAGATCTTCTTGATAAATTGGATGAAATGATCGCATTGCCACGCCCTGAACGTGATTTTGAATCAGATAAAATAAAACCCACGCTTGACCATTCCCGTAAAGAATTTCAGGTTGTGCAAGACAGATTTGTATTAACAGCTGATGCGGCAGCCGAGAACATTAAAGTTCTCATTCGACTCTGTGATGATAAGGACATTCCAGGCGTAGAAAAGCTTGGTGAGTATGATGTTGTGTTTGAGAATTTGTCGATTTCTGCTCATAAAATTCAAAATCTTGTGAATCATGCTCTAGAAGAAGAAACGGATATATCTAAGAGCGAGACACTTGCAAAAATATACAAAACAGACATTTTTCAAGAGTACGTCGTAGATGCGACTTTAGCTGCGCAGGCTTATGAAGAGACCTTAAAAGACTTGATTGTGAATTTGACAAATGACCATACCTTTACAAAGCAGGATATTGCGGGGTTGAATCGGTTTGGTCAACCTGCCGATGACTTTGCAAATGGTTTTGTGATGAGCCCTAATGATCGAATAAAGCATACGATAGCAAATTGTTTTGCTCCTCCGATGCAGCACATTATGCGTCATGCCATGCTAATGGAGACGCTTGAGAAAAATACTCCCTATGATGCAGACGAATATGATCTTGTCCTCGAGGGCGCGATTGAAGCCAAGCGGGGCGCCGGCTGCATGAACTTCATATTCTAACTGGCATGAATATTGCTTGTTCATCATCAAACTCAATGGAAATCCATTGAGAGGAGGGTTTATGAAAAAAGTAATGTTTAGCGTGGCTTTCTTATCATTAGTGTGTGCTTCTCCCATGTTTGCCGTGGATGTAATGCCAACAGAACCGGTCATTCAAACTGCACCTGCTACTGTTGATCCAAAAGTAGATCCTAAAGTAGACCCGACTCTTAAAGATGAAGGCGTAAAAACGATAGACAATCTCCATGACGCCACGGATTTTGTCGCACCAGTGGACGCTGAATAATTGGTTTGTTGCAAATTAGTAACCGTTTATGGGGAGACCTGTGAACGGTTACTTTTTTTTTACAAGGAGGTTTTATGAAGAAAGCAATCCTTTTATCAATGTTATGTGCAATGCCTGTATTTTCGATGGATTTCGCAACGCAGCATACGATGAATGCTGTTGTGGTAAAAATCGCATCAGCTACCGTTGATACTAAAAATGAAGCAAATGTAGCCCCCACTGTGAAGGATGATACCAAGCTTGAACAGGCTAGACATTGACGGAATGAACTTATTGACCTATATTGGCACGGAATTTTAGTAGGATGTGCCAATGGAACCGTTATCTGGAAGTGGGCAATTAATCACCCCAGCCCCTTTTCTCCCTCAAGAATCTGATGAAAGAGATAAATTAGTCGGGCTCTTCACTGAGGTTGTTAGTGAAGAAGACAAATTGAAAGGCTTTATAACATTCTTTAGCGAAAAATTTCCAGTAGGTTATGAGGTTCAGAAACAACAACTCAACGACGCGACGGGACCCAGGTTAAAACGAACCATTGCCAAGATCCTTCAAGGACTGACTAATAGAGATCTACTGAATTTAGAAAAAGAGTCGTATAAAGAATATAGGACTTTATGGATCAGAGGTGTTTTGGAATTAGCCGGTACATTTAAAAAAATTGATCAAGTGAATGAATGGACAGATGAATATCAAAAAAATCTAAGACTGCATGCTCTTGTGAGAGAATTGCTCTTTAGTGGCAATGTTGATGTTGCCTTAGAGGTGCTTTGTCAGATAGGCGAAGAATATCAAAAAACAGTTACGCTCATCGAATTTTTGACGATTTTGGTCAAAAGTGGGTCTGCTTACACCGCCGTCAGGATTGTGATGACACTCTCAGGGGATTGGTTAAAAAGTGGTTCTTTAAAAGCACTCACAAAGGGGATCACAAAAGACCAACAGATGCAGCTGCGAGCGATCATTCAAATGCTTGCAGCGCTTGGGCATTTGGAGAGGGCAATCGATGTTTTGAATTTAATCGCAGTCAACGATATTGCACTAGGCAAGGAAGACCGATCGATGATTCAAGATCTTTTAACGCTGGGTCATTTGGAGAAGGCGTTAGAAGTGCTAACAGATAAAGATCAAAAAATATTAGAGGTTCGAGCTGTTGCTCTTACCGACGAGCAATGCTTAACGGTACGACTGATCATTCAAGAGATTGTAGCGAAAGGCGATTTGGAGAGGGGACTTGATATTTTATATTTGATAACCGATAAAGATCAAAAGAAAATTTCATTTCAATCTCTTGCACTACAATTAAGAAGAAGCCTGAAGCTAGGTTTTTTAGATAGTGATCTTTTGCATGTGGTAAAGGAAGTAGTCAAGCGAGGGAATTTAGATAGAGCTTTAAGTTTAACTCTTTCTGCTGAAGAAAAAGACAGAGACTCACCTTTAAGTCATTTGGTAACAATCTTAGTAAAGGAAGGAAACTTCAAAAAAGCACTTGAAATTATAGATTCCATATCAAGTGGAAAAGTACACGCAAATTGCCAGCTCATGATCGCTTTGGCGCTCTTAGGAAAGGGAGAGATGGATCAAGCTATAGAAGTAGGGGACAAGATTACTCTTGAAAGCGTAAAAGATGAATTCCTGGATGAATTATCCAAGCATTATGCAAGTCTAGATGAGATGGATAAATCCGTAACTGTCGCAAATATAATATGCGCTGAAGCTTTAAGAGCAAAAGCTATTATGCGTCTTGTTCTAATCTATGCCGGACGTGAAGATATTGAAATAGCTCTAAGTACCCTTAAACTGATTCCAAGCTCAAAGTTAATTTCAAATGGAATTAATCAATTAGAGGGCAAAAAAAATACTGCCTGTCTTAACTTTGTGAAGGCGCTGATCAAGAACAAAAAAATGAATGAAGCTCTTTTTATCGTTAACGTGCTTGCAAAAGACTACCAGGCTGAAGGGATCCAATTTTTATTTGATGCGTGGCTTGCCATTGAGGCTATGGAGATGGGATACCGGATGTTAGACCGATCCTTACGGAGTGCAGCTTTTGTGAAAATTGCTAATTTTTATTTAGATAGAGGAGAATTAGATAAAGTACTCAGTTATCCAAAAGAGTTTAAAGAATCTGTAATGATCTCGATCATTAAGTATGTAGCCAAGACAGGTGATTTCGACCGGGCTTTGGAGCTTGTAAAGGATATTTCAAGACCATTACCGCAATCAGCTGCGTTATTCCAAATAGTACTGGAATTAAAAAAACAGGGGCACTTGCCCAGAGCAAAAACAGTCGCAGATACAATACCTGAGAAATTTGTTAGAGATCAGGCGCTGAAGGAGCTTGTTGACCAATGATTTCTGGTGTTAGTCCTTCAGGTGGAACAGTTCATTCTCCATCTTTTAAAGATCAAGGGGTATCGGATGCTTTTGTTCCCAACCTGGTGGTAGACAAGAGGTCAAACGATCGTCTTTTGATGAAAGAGTTCAGGCAGTTTTTTTGCGCGCATTTTCCGGATGCTTATGATGAGCAAAAACAGCAATTGAAGACCGTTTCAAGCCTTAAACTAAAGCATACCGTTTCAAAAATTCTCTTAAGTTTAAGTAATAGAGACCTCTTTAATCTAGAGAAAAAATCCATAAGCGAAAATAAACCTGATATTTTTACGAATATCCTAAAGATGGTTGGCCTTCAAAAGCAAGCAGATCAAGCTCTGGGGTGGCGATGTGAATATCAGACAAATTTAATTCTGGAAAAGATTTCGAAGAAGTTAGCCCAACTCGGCTATTGGGATATAGCATTGGACCTGCAGCCGTGCATATCTAACGATTATCAAAAAGCCGAGACCGTCATTCAGATTTTGCGGATGTTAAATTCTGAGAAAGCTAAGGATGTTGTGCTTGCACTGCCTGGTGAATGGTTGAGAAGTGCGCATCTTAAGGAAATTGCAAAAGACCTGAAGGACTTTCAATGTGTCACTCTTGAGCTTGTAATCCATCAACTTGTGCTCGGCGATCATTTAAAGAGGGCTTTAAACGTACTGGAGCTACTACCGGAAAAAAGGCAAAAGTGCGCGGCTATAAGCTACTTTGCAAATACAAAGTGTATTGCAATTATAGACAGGATGGCAAATGAAGACATAAAAACAGAAGTGTTTGCAAATTTGGCACTATCTTTAGTAAGAAAAAAGGAAATAGATCAAGCGATAGAGGTTGGCAATAAGATCCAGAACGAGAACTTTAAAAGCCTGTTCTTACATGCTTTATCCAAATTTTACGCTGACAATAATGAGATGGATAAAGCAATTGAATCTGCAAAAGCGATCGTTAACGAGCCGTTAAATGCCAGTGCATTCATGTATATCGTGATGAATTTTGTAGAAAAAGAAAATTTGGACATCGCTCTCAAATGGATGGAAATGATCCCCATAGCCTATTCCCAAAATAGTATTAACACAACTGTAAGGTGGAATAGGAATAACCGTGCCGTTCTATTGAGATTTGCAAAAGCATTAGTTGATAAAGATAGTCTTGATCAAGCGGGCTGGATGATCTATAAGCTTGATAAAGAATCCCAATCTGAGGGATATCTGTATTTATACCATGCGTGGATAAAGAGCGGAAACCTGAATAAAGCTATAGCAATTTGCGAAATGTTATTGAATGAGGAGCTAAAACGAGATCTTTTTATAGCGGAGACAAAGCGATTTATCGAAAAAGAAGAAATTGATGACTCTATAGCATTTGCACAAGCATTAAAAAATGATAGAGTGAAGGGGACTTGCCTATTGATGATTATCAAGGATCAGATTGCAAAAGACGCTCTTGATAAAGTCATTAACCTTCCAGAAGGTATAACCAATACCTTCCAACAATCAACGGCTATCCGGTCAATTGTAATCAAGTTGATGCATAGAGGGGAGAGGGAGAGGGCAGAAAAGCTTATAGACCGAATTCCTGATCAGCTGATTAAAAAAAATGTACTTGAAGAATTCAAAAGGAGCCAATGAACGATTCAGAAGAGAGATTGAAAGCAATTCAAGAGAAGTATCGAAAAGCGTATGACAAAACGATTCCTGAAAAGCTGACATTACTTGAAGGATTGATCCAAGAGATGCAACAAGGAATCCAGGAGCCCACGCTTAAGGCATTTCGAATGGAGATCCATAAAATAGCGGGAAGTGCCGGAACAGTGGGATACGATGAAGTTAGTGCCATATGCAAGAAGCTTGATGGAGAGCTCTCCGGCATGCTTGAAAAATTCAAAGATAATCCTCCAGATCCTGCCGTTGTCACAATCTTCAAGGCAGAGTTCAACAAGGTCAAAGACGGTTTCTCTGGTCTTTCTTAAGCATTTCTTGGTAGTTTTTTACCTCGTCAAAATTAAACGCTCGTGATCACCTCTGGTGCTCACTAAAGGCGCAGAGACGCAAAGCCTTCGGTGGAAATATCTAATTTTCCAGAAGAAAGGAACTTTCTTCTGATCATCACATTTTTTGTGCGCCGCACAAAAAATGAAGAAGATACTTCTCAGGATTTTGATTATCCTACCATGGCATGTAATCTACCATACTTGGTATAGCCGAAGGCTTTGCGTCTCTGCGCCTT
>CAZOAX010000151.1:0-5881 GCA_964577735.1 uncultured bacterium | reverse complement strand
ATCCTGCCCATCCTGCCGCTTGCGATCCTGCCTATCCTGTTAATAAGGGGGTGTTAACGGTTAGGGGTGTTTTGTGAGGCGGTGATTTCCCATTTGCCATTAGCTTTTAAAAGCACATGCGTGAAAAACCTTGCATTTCAGTCTGATCTTTTCCAGGGATTGAAACTTTCCAGTTAACGTGCACGATGGCAACGTCAGGCTTTGCTTCCCGGATTTTTAAATGGAGCACTTCAAATATGGAATTTTTTAAAAAGGTCTCATGAATAGCGACATGGCGGGATTCTATTTCTTCTTTTCCAGAAAAGGCCATTCCGAAGATATTGACAAAGTCTGCCTCTTGTGAATAAAAATCTGCCGATCCATGTCCATCGCAATCATTCCATACATGTGTAAAGTGATCGACGATATGCTGGATCTCAAGGTTGTCCTTAGAGTCCAAAGCCAAAAGTGATGCCGACATCGAGATTAGAAAAGAATAAAATAGCTTTTTCATCAAAATACCTTATTTAAGTAAATTCTCTATCTAAGTAGCACATGGTGAAAGCAAAACAAGCAGCTCCTGTGACACAGACTGCAACGCCTGCATAATTAGCCGAAGAGTTGTTGTGCATTGTAAATAATAGTATCGCTCCAATCGCTACAAGAACAACACTTGTCGCAAGTCCGATCAAAAAGTGCGTGCTTGTTACCTTGCAAAAGCGCACAGGTTCTAACGGTAGCAGTGATGAATCTTCCTTTGGAAGGTGTACAGTCAATGTGTTTATATTAGTGTCGTTCAGGGAGAGTGGAACTGTGATTAATTCTGATGAATGAGGAGAGCTTGAAGCTGTTGTAATGCCAGTCATCTTAATACACCTCTTTGTTGATACAGCACATTGTACCGCCAAAAGTCAATGCTCCAAAAACCGACAGCCCAGCCCCAACATATTTGAGGTGTGCATCGTCATTAACGAAAACCATAATTAACCCAGCTGCAACAAGGGCCACACTTAAAATCAATCCAATCAAAGGATGCGTATTCGATAGCCGCTCAAAGCGTCTTTCATCAAGGGGCAGCAATGAAACTGTCTCATGCAAAATATGTTTGCTTAGATCGGATTCTTTATTTACAGATTCTTGAGTGAGGGGAATTTCTACAAAATCGCTTGGGCTTGAAAGGGGGGGTGTCGTTGGTTGCATTCAAATTTTATAGCTCCTGAAGAGATTTTTAGTCAAATTCCAAAAATTTTATTAAATAATTGACACGGTAAAAATAATTTCTATAATGTTATCCGTGCTTCAAGAGATTTGAAGTAAATTGAGCCCTAACCCTATCTAAAACCGGAGATTCTTCTTGGACTACATTAAGTTATTAACTCTTATTACTCTAACGACTGGCTCAAGCTATATGCAGGCCAATGATCTATACACTTCTCAAAACGATTGCTGCTGGACAGATGGTCTATCTTTTAGCGGAGAGGGCCTCTACTATAGAGGATATGAAGATAATCTTCAGTACGCGACAACTTTTAATACTGCCAGCGACAATTCGGTGCCTAGTGTGAACCTAAGCTCTTCCAGCGCCGGATTTAAAAGCCCAACATTTAGAGATAATTTTGGGTATCGTTTACACTTAGGTTATGAAAATCCATGCGAATGCCTTGGCTATGAAGTGACTTATTTTCACTACAATACAACAGCAAGCAATCATATCGCATTAATTCCAACATCCTATTCAAGTGAGATCGGGTCAAGTCAAAGCGGTGTAAGGCTGCTATTTAACAATACCAATGGCTCAGGAGACGATTTAGACTTTTGCGGCGCGCATTTGAAGTTGAATATCGATATGGTGGATTTTGATATCGGAAACACTTTCTGCTGGAATAGATGCGTAGAATTTAACCCGTTTATCGGCATTCGTTATGCTAAGATCGATCAGAAGTTTAAAGTGATCGGGTCGAGCAATGGTTCAGTTGAGCGAGGGGATAACGTGATTTCTGTTTCTTCTATCTTTCTTGGTAATGATTTTGAAGGCGTTGGCTTACATGCCGGTCTTGATTTGGATTGGCATTTAGGGTGCGGTTTTGGTCTTTATGGTAATTGTGCAGGTTCATTATTGTATGGTCATAACCACCTGAGTACTAGTTCAGATTATTATCAAAACGATTTTGAGAATAACACTCTCACAAGAAACAATGTCTATACAAAAGCTAAGCAGCATGGACCAAGATGTATTCTTGAAGCAGAAGTCGGGGTTAACTGGAGCTACAATCTAGCTGATGCTTATCTTGTGCGACTAAAACTTGGCTGGAGCAACTTTCTATTTTTGAATGCCAATAGATTTGACAATTCACTTATAGTTGAAAAATCCCAATACTTTTCTAACACAAGAAATGGAGATCTTGGTCTACAAGGTCTAGTTTTTGGCGGAGACATCTTCTTCTAGAAGTAAATCCTTAAGGTTGAAGGGCTTGAATTAGCTCTTCAACTGAATAGTATTTTAAATTAAAAAGTATAGGGGTATAATAAAGAAAAAGGGGGCAAGTTATGTATGTCGCTATAACTGTCTTAATTTTGAGTGCATCTGTCTTTTCCTATGCAGAGGAGAAAGATACCGATGTCGGCGTAATCATCACAAACTACGAATACGATAGCTTTGGCCGTCCAAGAGGCCAGTCGGTTCAAGTTCAGCAAGGCCCTTATTACAACAACAATCCCTATAGCAATCCGAACTACTACCCTTACAACACATCCAATCTTCCAGGTTCTGATCCCAATAGAATGGATGACCTCTTTGAGCAAAATTCAAGAAGGTAGGGAGTGATGCTTTATATCTTATTGCTCGGGATCTCAGCATTTTCCTATGCAACAGAGGATGTTGCTGTGATTATTACAAACTACCATTACGATCAATGGGGCAGGCCGGTAGGTCGCACGGTTGAAATGCGACCGGGTGTTTACTATAATCCCAGTTTCAGTCCCTATTACCAAGATCCTTATTATCAAAATCCTTATTACTATCCGAAAAGTTTGCCAGGTGCCGATCCTGACCGGTTCGAAGAACTCTTCGAAAAAAACTCCAGATGGTAGCTATCCGTTCCCGTACGGGAACGATTATGAGGGATGGGTTCGTTTACGCAGGCGGATGTTCAGGACTTCAACGGTGAGGGCGTAGGCCATTGAGAAGTAGATGTAGCCTTTAGGAATGTGCGTATCAAAGCCTTCAGCGATAAGGGCTACTCCAATGAGGACAAGGAAGCTTAGGGCAAGCATCTTGATTGTGGGGTGTTTATCGACAAAGCCTGCGATGGAATGAGAAGCAAAGATCATGATCATGGTGGCGACGATAATGGCTGCGACCATAATAGGGATCTCATTCACCATGCCGACGGCTGAGATGACAGAATCTAAAGAGAATACAATATCCAGTAGCAGGATTTGAAAAATAATGAACGAAAAGCTGACTTTTTTAGGTTCAATATGGGGCGCCTCGATAGCTTCAAACTTCTGATGGATCTCATGCGTGCTCTTGGCAATCAAAAACAATCCGCCCAGGATAAGAATGAGATCTCTTCCTGAAATTCCTTGATCCCAAACGGTGAAAAGGGGGGCAGTCAGGCTCATCATCCAGGAAAGAGAAAGAAGCAGCATGATTCGCGTGATTACAGCAAGGGAAAGTCCGATGGTTCTTGCGCGCCGTCTTTGATGGGCAGGAAGCCTATCTGAAATGATTGAGATAAAGATAATGTTGTCAATACCGAGAACAAGCTCTAATGCACAAAGCGTGAGGAATGCAATCAGAGAATGAACCGTGAATAATGACTCCATGTTATACGTTCACCATCGGTAGGGATAGAGATTCAACGCTTGAACTTGGGGACTGGAATAACGTTACATCTCCTGAGCTAATGTCATACATAGCTCCTACGATCGCAATTTTACCTTCCAGGACGAGTTTATTGAGTATTTGGCTATCTTCACGGATCAAGGAAATAGTTCGGATCACATTGTGATAGGCGACTTCATCAGAATAGGTTGCTTTGGCAGTTGATGTGGCTGTTTCGAGCGTTTTACACATTTGCATGTTGACAGACTCTTTGATCTCGTTGATGAGCGGATCTAAGTTTGTGCAGCCTGTGGCTTCAGCAGCTGTTTTATTACTGCAAACAAGGTCCACTGCCGCACGAACAGCTCCACATGATGTATGGCCCATCACTAAAATGAGTTTGGCACCTGCCACAGCGCAGCTATATTCCATGCTGCCAAGCACTTTCCTTGAGGTCACATTGCCTGCAATCCGGACACTGAAGACGTCTCCGAGACCAAGGTCAAAGACGATCTCAGCTGGTGTTCTTGAGTCAATGCAGCTTAAAACAACTGCCATCGGGAACTGCCCTGTGGCAGTTGCATTGAGCAATCGATTGAAATCGCGTGTGAGGGGCGTGCCATTTCTAAATCGTGCATTTCCTTCTTTAAGGATTTCGATTACTCGCTCAGGAGTGAGGGAGTCCTGCATTTCACGGTTGCTGTAGTCAATATATTGAATTTGATCTTCCAGCCGCTGATATTTATTTTTGAATCCTTTTAAGCTGACCTGTACATCGTGCGCCGGAGCAAACTTGTTTTGATAGTCGACGATCAGATCTAAAATGTCCGGATCGATGTAATCAGTTGATGTTGCATCAAGCAGGATATGTCCACCTCGAGGGATATTGCGAAGGGCATTATCAAGGGCGCCGCGCATAAAGAAGCCCACCTGGTTTGGCAGGTCAATATGAAGGACTTCATCACCGGTTGCATGTTTTTCCATGATTTTTTTAATCGGACGTCTCACGTGGCTATGGAGAATAAAGGCAAGTGATACACCAAGGCCGATGATCACACCGATCAAAATGTCGGAAAAAACAATGGCGACAACCGTTGCAATGAATGGGAGGAATTGATTTTTTCCTTCGCTCCACATTTGCATCATCAGTTTTGGACTCGCAAGCTTAAGACCCGTTATAAGAAGGATCGAGGCTAGGGCTGCAAGGGGGATCGTATTCAGCCATGCCGGAATGAGTATAACGCAGCCGAATAAGAGGAGTCCATGCCAGATAGCACTGACTTTAGATTTTACGCCCGCATTAATGTTAACAGAGCTTCTGACAATCACGCTTGTGACCGGGATACCGCCGATCAGGCCGGCTGTAATATTGCCAACACCTTGAGCGAATAACTCCCGGTTTGGAGGACTCATCCGCTGCATCGGATCCAGCTTGTCCACAGCTTCCAGATTTAAAAGTGTTTCTAAGGAAGACACGACTGCTATGGTAATGGCGGCAAAATAAACATCAATGTCCCTTAAAATGCTTAAGTCAGGGAATGTCAGAAAGCTTAAAAATTCCTTAGGAGAATCTGCAACCGGTACCTGTACAAGATGTGTCGGTTCAAGGGCCCAAATGCCACCAAGTCTTTGAAGATAGTAGGTCAGTCCCACACCGGCGAGTACGACGACCAGAGCTGAAGGGATATGCGTTTTTTTCAAGATCTTAATTTTATCCCAGAAATATAAAAGGGCAATCGATACACAGCTGATCAGTAGAGCTCCGGGATGGATATCAAAAAAAGACTCGTATAGCTCTGAGAATGTGTTTTTGTTGTCAGGTTGGAAGAAGGATTTATCTCCCATTGGATCCATATCATGGCCAAGAACATGGGGAATTTGTTTTAAGATCAGAATGACCCCGATCGCAGTCAATAACCCTTTGATCACGCTTGAAGGAAAGAAGAGGGCAATGTAGCCCATGCGCGCAATACTTAAGATGATCTGGATAACGCCAGATAGCACTACAGCCATCAAAAATGCTTCAAATGTGCCGAGCGTGTGAATTTGTGCTGCAACAACAGCTGTTAGCCCGGC
>CAZOAX010000150.1:0-5927 GCA_964577735.1 uncultured bacterium | reverse complement strand
GCTTTTTATTGCTTAAAAGGAGGCCTTAAGGCCTCCTTTTAAGCAATAAAAAGCTTTTCTCTCTGCGTCTCCCCGTCTTTGCGCCTCTGCGTTAATTTCTTTTCTTAGTCTTAACGAATATACAAGCCGAAATCGGGAGAGTTTTACGCTCTTGGGTGGGATTCGTCGTAGACTTTGCGCTTGAGCTTGGTGGAGACGTGGGTGTAGATGGTGGTGGTGGCAAGGGCGCTATGGCCAAGAAGGGTCTGGATCGTTTTCAGATCCATTCCTTTTTCAAGCCAATGGGTCGCAATGGTATGGCGGATCGTATGTGGGGTGACATGCGCTGAGAGTCCGGATTGCACTAAATACTTTTGAAAATGCCGGTCAATGGAGCGTGTGGTCAAGCGACTGCCATGGCAATTTAAAAAGACAGCTTCATGATCCAGTGCGTTTCTTTCCATGCTGAGATACTCCCTCAGCCACTTCAATGCATTTCCGGTAACCGGCACAATCCGTTCTTTTTTGCCTTTTCCTCTTAGGCGAATGAGGTTTTCAGCAAATTGGATGTCCAGCCTGTTCAATCCAGCAAGTTCACTCACGCGTAATCCTGAGCTGTAAAGTAATTCCATCATCGTCCGGTCGCGGAAACCCAGGACGGTTTCAAGCTCAGGCAGATTAAAAAGCCGCTCGACTTGCTCATAGGTGAGGAACGTGGGGAGTTTTTTTTCAAGGCGTGGATTTTCAAGATCCTCTGTCGGATTGTTTGGGATGATCTTATGCGTATAAAGGTACTTAAAAAAGGTTCGGAGTGTGGAAAGCTTTCTTGCGATGGTCGGTTTGCTTTTTTCTCTTGCTGCCAGATCCGCGAGATAGGCTCTTAATAGCTTCCTGTCAATTGTGTCAAGAGCATCATTTTCCAAAAATTGCTTAAAGTCTTCTAAATCAATGCTATAATTGCGCAAGGTGTGCGGAGATGCGTCTCTTGATGCCCTTAAATAATCTAAAAATTCATCGCAGTGCTTGGAATACATATTTTTATCTTAATTTAAAAAGGTAAATTTTGTAAGCTCCTTCCAAACTTTTTAGATAGAGAGATCATGATTTATTATCCGACAGTACACACCGATAGTTCCACAACTTATCCGAATTTTCAAAATCCCGATTCTGCTCTGGCATATTATCCTAATCCTATTCATATACTAGATAATAGCTTGGAAAATGCATCCAGTGACCTTTATTTGGCATTGAAAACTCAAACCCCCAATACCAAATCCTTTAAATTTAAATTCAATCCAGATGGCACCGTCACTTGTATTCATAAATTTCTTGATGGAAGCGTGGAGAAAGCTTGCATGAGGGATGGTAAAAAAGAAGGGCCCGCATCTGAAAAATGTGCTGATGGTAGCATCGTCAAGTTTGATTATGTTGAAGGTGTGCGAGATGGGGTTGCTGTTAAAGTTCAGGTTGACAAAAGTTCTCTCATGTTTTCTTACAAAAATGGAGAAATGGAGGGGCCTGCAACTGAATATTGTAGCGATGGTAGCGAGATAAAGTTTGAATACATGAATGGTGTTCGAAATGGCTTTGCAACGCAAAAATTTAAGGATGGCAGAAGCCTAAACTTCGTTTATGTTGAAAATATACGCCAAGGAAAGGCTGTTATTACCCATAGCGATAAGAGTGTTGAAATGTTTACTTATGTCAATGACATGGGGGATGGGCCTGCCACTCATCAGTTAAGCAATAGAGATGTGATCCGTTTCTCTTATGTTGACGGTGAGAAAGAAGGTGAAGCTGAGATAACTTATGCTAATGGAGCCACGAAAAAGTTTATTTATAAAAAAGGCATTCAAGATAGCTAAATTTTGGCGTAAGTAAGGGTTGAAAGGTAGCTTTTTGATTCAGCGGACCTTTCTTCAGTGCCGATGACCATGCTTAGGTAGTGAATATTCTCTGCTGTGCATAAAAATCGCGGCTGAAAAAAGGGAAGTTTAGTTCCAAGAGGTGGAATGATGAGGGCTTGGGTCATCTTTTTTAAAAAAAGGTCATAGGAATAAATCTCAATTTCTTTATTCGGATTTTCATAGGCGATAAATAACCGGTTGTCATGCAAGCATGTATTAGAGAATAACTTATCATTTGAAAAGTCTTTATGAATGCCATTGGAAATGGTTTTTTTGGAGACTTCTTTATTTGAAATGCTTAAAAGACTAAGCGAGATTTGTCCTTCATCAAGAGACATTTCAATGAAATCTTCCTGATAGGGGAAATATTTAACAAAACCCGTGTTTTCACTCACTTTTAGCCAAGGCAATGGATCTATATTGGTGCTTAAGCAGGCTATAGGCAATGAAATGCTTTCACGGTCTTCGAAGGAGGGTTGAACATAAATGAGATATTCCTTTCCAAAATAGATCGGTAAAGTACAGGCTCCAGGAATCACTAGGGAATAGGTCTCATTTTTTTTCTTTAGATCAAATACTACAATTTGGTAAGAGCAGAGTTCTCCCACTACAACACAGAGCAGATCATCTAGAATAGTGACTTGTGAGATCTCTCCTTCAATATTTTGCACATCATATCGCTCAAGACATTTAGTTCCATCCGGTGTGTAGACATAAATACAGGAATGATGCCGATCGTTAATCGCAAGATACTCTTTTGAGCTTGCGACAAAAGGAGAAATCCGCGGATTCTGATTGGGATTGATTTGCAGGTCTTTTGGAATAGCAAGTGTTTGGGATATCGTCTGTTCTTTTAGCTTAAACTTATAAATCATTTCATTGAATGAAAATACCTCTACATCATTATCATGGGCTATTGCATCTCCAAACTTTGCTCCTTGAAATGTTTCGCTCTTGGAGGAAAAGCATGTACGTAAATGAAAGTACCGTTCTTTAAATGAGGTTCCCAGTATTTTTTGGTCAGAAAAGAATCTGAAGAAATCAAAAGAATTAACAATTTTGTAAAAATGATGAGAAGTGGCACTTAAAGAGAGTGCACTTTTAATGGTACTTTCAGGACTTTGAATGCACTTTGCAACAAGTTCTGGCTGCGTGCTGATAATGTTGAACATTATAAGCTTGATAGCATAATACGTAATTCTAGGCTACCACCAGGCATTTGAAAGGTTGATGTTGCCTAAAATTTCTTTTACTTGTTTTTGTGTGAAATCTAATTGGTTGATAGACAGGGCTTTAGGGTCTGGAAAACCCTTTTCTTGTAAAATTCTAACCAACCTCATTTTTTCAATTTTCCGAGCGGTCTTATCTCCTTTCGAAGGCACTCCAATCGCGATTCCACCATGATCTGGTGTGAGAGGGATGGCCCTCTGAATCCCTCTCCATCTGCGGTCATCATATTTATAACCTATGAATGCATGGGGGTCTAATTTAGCAACTTTATGACTTAGAACAATTGAGTGGGATCCAAAGCGAGGCTCCCGAGTGCTGGAAATCCATGCCCCGCGGTATGCTCTTTCATGGCGGACTTGGATCTCCCCTGAATTTAAAATTTTACCGAGGTTTTCTTCGGAAGTTACATGATGCCAGCGAGGAATGAAGATCATATTGTCATCCAAATCCAATTGATCCTTAAAAAAGGATTTAGCTTTGCTTGTTCGTTTTAAATCTTCAAGGGAGGAGATGTGATTGCTATTTTCATCAAGCAAGAAAGTTTGTTCCAGATGATATTTAACATCCAGAAAATGGTCCCAGTTTTCTGGAATTTCGTTCAAACGACCTTCAAGAGCATTTCGAAGTTTTAAACGATTAGTATCACTTAAATTGGATCTTGGGCTTACAAGTTTAGTGAGAATGTAGGGATTTTTAGGGCTTTTTGTTTCCAGGTCTGTCACAAGCTGATCTGTCAAGGCATCTTCCTTTAACTGCAACGTATTCGTCAGGATATGTAATTGGTCGTTTTCACTTAAGGTCAGATTAGAAAATGCAGTGCGGTCCTGGATGGTGGGCAAGTTTCCTAAATATGTTTTGAGTTCAAGTGCAAGGGAGCTATCTTCAATAGCCGGAATGTATTTGTTTACCAGAGGAAACAAACCTTGAAGGCGCAAGTAGTCATTTTTCTTTTCTTCTGAAGGAAGGGGGCTCATGATGTGTTTAAGAAAAGTATTTGTGCTTGTTAAACAGTTTTGAATGAATTCAGGATCATCTGAATGTGTTTCCATTAAATTTTTTAAAGCTGAGATATGATCCTGAAAACCTTTTGATGAGGAGTTATGACACTTGAACACAAAAAATGCGGCAAATAATTTCGGCTGATGCACGATTGAACTATGGTCATGATTTAAAATACCTTCTTGTGCCCGTAGCTTTTGGTTAATTTTTTGGTTAAAGAGAGAGAAGTACATGGTATCCCGCTCTCTTTTTCTATCCGCTTGGTATAATTTTAAAAATTTAGGATAAAAGTTATTGTAATTGGATAGGATTTTCTCAAGCCCGTCTGGGTCATTTGAATAGTGATCTATGAGAGTCTCTAGTTGCCTGAAACAGCTTTTGTTTTTCTTTCTATTTGGGCGCTCTGAAGCATCCAAGATTTCTTCAAAAATCTTTTTGGTGCATGCATCTAAATTTTCTTTGGTTAATACATGGGATTCAAATCGATTGATATGCACTTCGCATTCTTGTTTTACCGTTTCATTTTTGATTTTTTTTTGAATTTCACGAATACGTCCCAGTATCTCGATTTGCTTGTCTTGTGAAATATCCGTACAATTTTCAGGTAATTTTTCGCACACGGCTTTGAAATGGTCATAATTGTGCTTCCCATGGAAGAAATCGGCGATTCGCTCGAAAATGCCTAGTTTCTTGCCGTTTTCTTTGATATAGCTACTACCCGTACAAGTCTTAGATAGATTTGAAATAAATACAGAGGAAGGTTCCATAATTATCCCCATTTTTCTGGCTTTATTATATCAATTAATTTGTTTTTGTGTATAATTAATAATATAATTTGGTGGTTGTATGGTTTCTGTTAATGAAATTAAAATTAACGATCTGGAACATATTAAAATCACGCCGCAAATTGCCAGTCAATCTGCCGGTAGAAAGTTTGAAATATTAGACAGCTCATCTAATCAAACATGTCTTTGCACGATGAATAGTCTTTATCTACGGGCAGTAGAACTTTATAAAATTGCTAGCAGTTCTGAGGATTTAAAAAAGCTCGATAGCTTTATCTTTCAATTGGTTGATGCAGAAGTTGCAGGCATCTTTGAGTATAACAAAAAAGACACTCTGTATAAATTTCGAACATTTTTTCATCGGTTGTTAGGAGGTTCATTTCAAGGTACGCATACCGATCGGCTGAAAAAATTATTGAGCAATATTGAGCAAAAATCCAATCGGCTTACTTTTGGTGACAAAATGTTTCTTCTGCCAACTAAGCCTAAAGCTTTTGAAGGACCGGTAATGTCTAAAGCTGAGTTGAGGGCTTTTATGCTGCAGCATCAGTCCTTGCTTGATGCAGATGGGCCGGGAACGCATGGCGATGCCTTTAGCAATCTTCAAAGAGCCTATTTAGAAGGAAAAGGCAACACGATGATGGAAGGGAAAGTTCCTTTTTTTGCAGATGAGGGGAAAAATGCTGCTTTTCACAAACAAATACGTGAAACGTTGACGCTTATTTCCAAAACGAGGCCAGTCGATCAAGAGCGTTATATGAGAGCACTTGCTACGGCTTTTAGAGCCTGCAATGCAGGAAGGATCCATACGATTCAACAAATCTCAGATACATTGCTTTCCAATCACGCCAATCCAGATTTCGAAGGACGAGTCGAACGGATACTGCACCAATATAAAATCGCCATTTTTGATCAGATGATCCGTGAAACAAAGGCTAAGGAAAATACACGTTCCATAGCTTTTCAAATTCCTCATCTGACGTCCGGATATCTTGCTGCCGTTGGAAAGGAACTTGGCTTAAATGGG
>CAZOAX010000149.1:0-5981 GCA_964577735.1 uncultured bacterium | reverse complement strand
AGTTCTTCTTCATCGTCATACTCATCCTCAATCTCTCCAACTATTTCTTCGAGGATATCTTCAATGGTCACAATTCCTTCGGTGCCGCCATATTCATCGACCACGATCGCAAGATGCACTTGTTTTTTCTTAAAGTCCTGAAGCAGGTTAGAGATTTTTTTGCTTTCCGGGGTGTAGATCACTCGCTTCAAAATCGATTCAATAGGGGCTTCCAATATGGAAATGTCATTATTTTTTTTCTGATATTCAGTATACTTGGTCAAAATATCCTTATACATAAGGACACCCACTATATTATCGATGGTATCCTTGTAAACAGGAACCCGGCTATAGCCTTCATCTTCAAGCCTTTGAACAGCCTCTTTGATGGTAGTTTTTGCATCAAGGCAAAACATATCCATGCGCGGGACCATCACTTCGCGCGCAATCCGATTTTGAAAATAGACAACAGATTCTATCAGTTTTTTATCGTGGGGGGAAAGTTTGGGGGAGATCTTGGCTTCTTGCAGGATTTCAAAGATCTCATGTTTGACCTCGGCCATTGGTTCATTGAGATAGTCCAGATGTGCTTTTTTTCCGAGGCGCATGGATATTTTCATGAAAAGATAGGTGAGAGGGAAGCAGATTGTCAGGTAGGGGGCAGCAATTATGCTTCCGACCCAAAGGGACCTGATGGGGTAATGGCTTGCAATCACGCGTGGCAGGTAATCAGAAAATAGGTAAAAAGCACCTGTCATGCAAATGACAAGAGCTAGAGCAAGCCAAAGTGGGTATTCTCCAAAAGCTGTCAGGTAAAGAAAGTAGGCCCAGGCCATCAGGGTTAAAAAACGGGTGATGCTCTTTGAGACGGTGATCGAGAATGCAATTTCTTCGTAGTCAAACTTAGGGAATAGTTTCACCAGAAAAGAGCGATAGAAAAACCAATTGCCCATGAGCGTGAAGATCTTCTTTGCGTCTCTTTTAGAAAGTCTGGTTAGGGCGCTTCCCGCTAAAGAAAGCCCCAAAAGACCGATAAAAAAGATAAAAAATGCCAATAAGGCAATATAGCTCATGAAGATAGAACTAGGTTTGCTTTAGTTAAGTCGATCATCAATTCTTTTTCCTTGGAACGCATGATTTTACGATCTTTAGTATTCATATCATCATATCCAAGTAAGTGCAAGATCCCATGAATTAAATAAAGGGTCACTTCGTTATACGGATCACCAGATCCCTGTTCGGCAATATAGTGGAAGGCGGTTTTTGGGCAAATAAAAACTTCTCCTAAAAAGAAGTATCCGGAGCTTGAGTCTTTATCATAGGGGAAAGAGATACAATCGGTCGGGGTGGGGTCATCAAAAAAGTCCGCATGCATTTTTCGCATGGCGCGATCTGTGATCAGGTGGACAGCGATCTCATCGCACGGGGTTTTATGGAATTCAAGGGCATGCCGTACTGTATTTTTGATTGCAACAGCAGACACTTTGAGATCTTTTTGGCGATTGTAGACGGATATTTTCATAGGGGAAAAGGCAACCACTTAAAGTGGTTGTCTCCATATTACATGACACGTGTTTTTGGAAGACCTGTCACACGTTTTTTTTCTTCGGGATCAAATTTCCCGAGCTTTTTCAGAAGGTCGACCCGCTCAAAACGCTTCAATACGTTGCGTTTTTTTGTTGTGCTGATCGATTTACCAAAACTTGGATGTCTAGACATAATCGGTTACTACCTAATTTAAAATTTATCGAATATTCGGAATAAATGCTGCTTGTGCGACAGCTCCATCTAATGCGTTTGCATGCTCTTTAAATCCCAAAGGCAAATTGTCTTTTAGGGGACCTGTTTTCACTGCAGGTGCTTTGTGCTTGCGAGGCGAGCGCTGTCTTCTTTCAGATTGTTTGCTAATGCGGACCATAGTTTTCGGGCTCCTAGTAAATGAATGAGCATATTGTAATGGTTGCATTAAAATCATGCAAGAAGAAATGTTTCCTTTGTAAAGAATAAATTATTATGTTATGCTCTGTATTTTAAAATGGATTTAAATAATGTCGAGCCCTAGAGATACTATTTCTTCTGCAAATGCATATTACAATAATCAATTTCGGCTTGATCCGGGATTTGTGCAAGGTTATGCAAAAATTCATACGCGCGAAATGAAGGATACTCTCGAAACTAAGCAGCAGCGCTTGGAAAGGCATCTTGAAACGCAATTTAATCTTAACCAGCAAGTTCCTAGTGGAAAAATAGTTTTGATAGCCCAAGTAGGAAAATATGCTATCCTAGCCTTTGTGATGCCTCCTTTTTATCTTTTTTATGAGGGGCCCAGGTGGATTTTGATCACAATCCAGCCATTTGTTCAGGTTGCTTTTGAAAAAGTCGGTGCTATTCTTCTTTTGATTTCTACATTTGGAATTGATATTTGGGCCGGCCTCGGTAAAAAACTGCAAGTTTTTAAGAAGCCAAAAGATTTTGTTAAAGAAAAATTTAAAAACTTCAGTAATGCTCTTGCTAAAAGAGTGGAGGTTTTAGGGCAAAAACTCCATCAGGTTTTTCAGCCCGTCAATCAGGCCATGGAAAAATTCAAGAGCTATATTCCGGCTTTTCAGGAGAAGAAAGCTTCATTTGTTCATTTTCTTAAAATTTTACCTCGATTGTTGCAGAAAAAACTCGAAGGGCAAAAAGATCAATTTAAAGCTAAATTTGATATATTTAAGACATTTGTTACGAAGATTGCGACGCAAGTGCAGATCCCTTTTATTGCAGCACAAAAAGTTTTAAATCCTGTTGTAAATACAGTTAAAAGCCAGGTTTCCATCATTACTAAACCTGCCCTTAATCTCTCTACAGCGGTTTTTGAGATTGCTAAAAATGCAGCCAGGAAGATAGCACAACAATCCAAAGTGATTGGAAATGCGATTGCCGTTCCATTTAATATCGCTTTAAAAGCGATTGAAGCACCTATTAAAACAGCCTTTAAACGGGTCGAAGGCGTTATTAAGGCTTCTGCAAGTGTTGCAAAAGAGCAGGTTGCTAAATTGTCTAATGTAACTACAGCAGCTCTTATGCCTGTTCAAAGAGGCTTTGTGCAGGTAAAGACATTTGCTGAGCAATCCGGGCTCAGCCTGATCCAAAAAACTAAGATTGTCCTAAACCGTCTGAAGAAGATGGAGCCTGTCATTCGCCGAGTGATCAAGACCGTATGGGATGAAGGGAAAAAACACGCTAAAAAAGGCTTTGCAAAATTTAAAAAAACAGCCGTTGCCTCTACTCAAGCACTTGTAAAAGGGGTTTCATGGGGGATTCAAAAGATTGCATTGATCCCATCTAAACTTTTTACTCTTTGGAAAAAATTCCAAAAATGGATCCGTCATATAACCAAAAAGACCATCTGGGCCCTCCGCCTTACCTTGGCCTGGACCAAGGTGCTCCTTCGTCATGCCCTCGCCCGCCTCTGGAACTAAGTTTTATTAAATTCAACACGAAGACACGAAGACACAAAGGAGCTTCTTCGTGTCTTTGTGTCTTCGTGTTGAATTTTTATGCTAAGCTTATTTGTGGTAGTTGGAGCCTTTGTCGATCTCGAAGGCGCGGAAGATTTGTTCAATGAGGAGCAGGCGGGTCATTTGATGGGTAAAGGTCATAGGGGAGAGGCTTAAGGTTTGGCTGGTGATGGTTCCTTTAGGAAAGCCGTCTGCTCCACCGATGGCAAAGGTGATGGAAGATCCGCCTTGTTCGACGGCTTTTAGAAAATAGGAGGTAAAAGCTTCGCTTGTGAAGGTTTTACCAGCTGGGTCAAGGTAGATGCAGCTTTTCTCTTCATTTAAGAGTTTGGCAAATGTTTTTTCATCCTTTGGAAAGAGGAGGTCAAATTGTGCGACCGGAGTCAACCGTTTGATATATTCTTGAATCGCTTCAGCAAGCCAAGCTTCTTTTGTTTTTCCTGGAGAGATGATCTTGATCCGGATCATGAAAGGTGTTTTTTCATCATGCGGCCCATTTCTCTTTTCTCATCCCGTTCTTGGATGGCTTGTCTCTTATCATGGGATTTTTTCCCTTTTGCGATGCCGAGCTTGACTTTGACCCGCCCATTTTTTAAGTAGAGGCCAAGGGGGATCACGGTCAGACCTTTTCTTGAGATCGCCGTCTCTATATGGGAAATTTCTCGTTTATGAAGGAGAAGTTTGCGGTCCCGTTTTTCAACGTGGTTATGAATATTTCCGAATGTATAGGGTGCGATATTGCATGCGACAAGCCAGGCTTCATCATCCATAATTTTAACGTAGGCATCTTGAAGGGTGCCTCCATTGTTTCTAAGGGATTTAATTTCAGTTCCTTGCAGCGCGATGCCAGCTTCGAGGGTTTCTAAAATTTCGTAGTTGAATGTAGCTCGTCTATTGGAGACAAGATCGTTTGGTTTATCAGCCATAGCCAAAATTATACGCGATCCTTATAATATCGTCATTATACTTCTTCAGGAGCGAACCATGTCTTTTATAATTCCAGTGCAAGAGTTCAATTTTCTTCTTAGCAAGCTTCAAAATGTGATTTCAGCAAAGCCGACTATGCCGATATTGTCCAACGTGCTGCTGGAGGTCAGGAAAGGAATTCTAAAAATGACTGCCACTGACCTGACAGTGGGTATTTCCTGTGAAACTGAGGTTAAGATGCTGGCAGAAGGATCCATTGCTCTTCCGGCAAAAAAACTTTCTCAACTCGTGCGTGAGCTGACATCTCCTCAACTAGAGATGAAGATTCATGACAATATTGCAGAGATCCATTCAGGCACATCTAAATTTAAAATCCATGGAATGAGTGGAACAGAATTTCCGAAATTGCCTGATATTACAGATGCTGCCACATTCAAAATCCCTCAGAAGACCCTTAAGAATTTATTTCAGGTGGTTGGTTTTGCGATTGCACGCGATCCTAATCGCTATGTATTGACTGGTGCACTCATGAGAATTGCAAATGGGCAGTTGACTCTGCTTGGAACAGACGGAAAAAGGCTTGCACGCATACATGACAAGGTGAGTTTAGATCCTGCATTTTCAGGAAGCTATGTCATTCCGCTAAAATCTATCGAAGAATTCAGCAATAATTTATTGGAAGAAGGGCAGGCGGTTATTCACTTGATGCAAGATAAACTTGCAGTTGAAGTGGAAGGGACTTATATGATCACAAAATTGCTTGCTGGTGAATATCCGGATGTTAGCCGAGTGATCCCAGATACAAGTGAGTTTGTTGTGACGCTTCATCGGGAAGAGTTAATGACGCTTCTTCGTCAAGTATCATTGTTTACAGCAAACGCCAATCACTCTGTTAAATTTAGTTTCACAGAAGGGGAGCTTTCCCTTTCTGCAAATACTTCAGAAGTGGGTGAGGGCAAGGTCAATATGCCGGTCAACTACCAGGGGCCTAAAATGGATATCGCGTTCAATCCAGGCTATTTTATCGATATTCTTCGGCATAGTCAGGAAGAAACTATTGCGATCGGGCTGAGAGACTCCTTTAATCCTGGAATTCTATCTAAAAACTCAGAAGCGCTCGCTAACGTTTTTGCTGCCTCACCACTTTTTGTTTTGATGCCGATGCGGTTAAGTGAGGAATAGTTGCAGGTCCGTAAAGTAGAAGTTGGTTCTTTTCGGATTTTTGAGGAGAAATCGATTGAGCTTGGACCTGGATTGAACTTTATTTTCGGGTCAAATGCCCGAGGAAAAACAACCCTGCTTGAGGCAATTTATTTGCTGATGGCAGGAAGATCTTTCAGAACGGAGCAAATGAACCATTTGATCCGGGAGGGAAGCGACTTTTTTCGTTTGGAGGTCGCTTTTGAAAAATGGGGGATCCCTCAAAACCTTAAAATGTCTTTGAAGGGGTCTGAAAAAAAGATCCAATACAATAGTTCGACTCTCGGGACGCTGTCAGGGCTTCTTGGGATCATCCAGGGGGTATTGATTGCACCGAATGATATCGAACTGATCAAGGGGCCACCGCCTGTT
>CAZOAX010000148.1:0-6013 GCA_964577735.1 uncultured bacterium | reverse complement strand
TGCTGCTGTAGAGAAGGCAACCCATGCTGCCCTCCCCCACGCTGTTATGAGTGCAGACCTCAATGCTGTCCTCAACCTCACTGGGGCGAACCTTGTCCAGGAGACCCAAGTTTCTATACTTATTAATATGAGAATAGGAAATTCCCCTCTTATGCTCCTTAACTGTGGTTAAGGACCATCAAAGGGGCATATACCGAAATTAGCCCAAATGATTTTTTAGAAATTTTCAACACAACCCTAGGAGTCTTGAATGTATAAAAAACTGGGAATCCTTGCCACTACGCTCATGTTGAGCTCAATGGCATTTTTCTGGTCAGGATGCTCAGGAAGCAACAACTGCTGTCCGGAAGAACCTGTATGTGAGCAGCCATGCGCACCTGTATGCCCACCGGCATGCAAGCCAGTATGTCCTCCAGCATGCCCGCCTGCTTGCCCTCCAGCTTGCAAGCCAGTATGCCCTCCACCATGCGCACCTGTATGCCCTCCAGCATGCAAGCCAGTATGCCCTCCACCATGCGCGCCTGCTTGCCCTCCAGCATGCAAGCCTGTATGCCCGCCTCCTTGCCCTCCACCATGCCCACCAGCATGCTTGAATGAACCTCTTTGCAAAATACCTGCTAAGTGCGCTAACCCGCCAAGCAACGAACTGAACTGCCTTGATGGTATTACAGTGACTGCTAGAAACCCAGGTATGTGCATGCTTGGCGAGCAGTACACACTCGAATTCGACATCAAAGCTTGCTTAGATGTTTGCGATGCGACTGTGACAACACACTTGCCAGATGGAGTTTCTTTCATCAAGAGTACACCAGAAGCGAAAGTGGAAGGAAACAAGCTAACATGGAACATCGGTTCTATGAGAAAATGCGATGTCGTGAATGCAAAAGTATTGCTTAAGTGTGAATGTGAAGGCGATCTTTGCACATGCTTCTGCGCAACAGCAACACCTGTTCGCTTCTGCTCACTTCTATGCGCAAAACCAGTTCTAACATGTGAAAAAACTGGAACATGCGAAGCATGCCCAGGAGATCCAATTCATTACACTATCTCTGTCACGAACCGCGGTTCATGTGCAGCACACGAAGTTGTTATCACTGACAACCTCCCAGATGGCGTAATCCATGAATCTTGCCAAAAATCACTTGTTTTCAAACTTGGTAGCCTAGAGCCATGCGAAACTAAGAAAGTTAACATCTGTGTAACAGCCGACAAGAGAGGCAAAATCTGCAATACAGCGATCGTAACAGCTTGCAATGCAGATCAAACATCTTGCCAATGGTGCACAAATGTATGCAAAGAATGTGTTGAACTTGTAAAAGTTGGACCAAAAGAACAAGCAATCGGCAAGAATGCTGATTACCAGATCACTGTTACAAACCCAGGCGATAAATCATTGACTGAAGTTGTTGTAACTGACCAAGCTCCATCTGCGACATCTATCGTGTCTGCTAATGGTGCTAAGATCAATGGTAACCAAGCTGTTTGGAGATTGAAAGAACTGAAAGCTGGTGAAAAAGCTAACTTCACTCTTACACTCACAACTTGCACACCTGGCTGCTTTACAAACAAAGTCCACGTCACTAACTGCCAAAATTGTGAAGCTTGCGCAGAAGCTACAACAAGATGGAAAGGACGTCCAGCACTTAACGTTTGCATCACAGACACAGCAGATCCTATTTGCATCGGTGAAGAAACAAGATACAGAATCACTGTTGTAAACCAAGGTTCAGAAGCAGATAAGAACGTTCTTGTAACTGTTCGCTTCCCTGCTGAATTGACACCATTGTCAGCTTCAGGCCCTTCAAAAGGAACAGTCTCTGGTCAAACAGTAACGTTTGCTCCAGTGGACAACTTCTCAGCTCGTCAAACACTAGAATACAGTGTTGATGCTCGTGCGAAGAGTTCTGGAGATGCTAGAGTCAACGTCGAAGTCTCATCAGATTCGATTAAGACACCTATCACTCAACAAGAAAGCACAATCGTGAACTAAGCTTCCCGATAAGGAAAGCGTCTCGATAGGGCGGGGTTCTTTCGAACCCCGCCTTTTTCATTTTAAGAAGAAATAAATAAAGAAATTGGGCTTTTCTGACTTACCAGAACATGTCCGTCTACCGACGGTCATTAATGCGTGCTCGGCCCTTCGGAGGGTTACCTACACACCTTCGGGCCTGTGCCGCATTTCTGGGGTGCCATAAAAGCCTCGGTGGCGGCTTCGCCGCGAGACTAGACCGCAAGGAAACCTTGCGGTTTTTTTTTGAACATTAGAAATTCTTATGTTCAGCATTGGATTTTATAATTTATTTCCAAATCAAACATTCGATTAAATTGTAATCAACGAATCATTTACGCATTCGAAACAACAATTACAATTTGGAATCAAATGAAACTAATTATATTATGTCTTTGCTCATTTACATTAGGGTTCGCAACCATTCAAACTGTGGTGGATTCTGTCGCTCAAGGCATCGAGGTAGGAGCGATCAAACCAAATAAGATTGATGATCCGGAACACAGTATCCCTTTCATCCCGCAAGACATTTTAGATAGCGTCTATGCATACTTGCTCGGGACGAAGGATTTAGACGGTTCAATCTCTCAAGACAATTACCAGGATTATTTAAATGCTGCGAAATACTTTGATTTGACCGCCGAACAGCATAAATCAACATTCCCTATCCGGATGGCCTGTTTCTTAAAAAGCAATGGCACACTAAAGAGCCTTGAGGCTTTTAGCTACCGTCTTGACTCTAAATTTTTTAATGAATATGACGAAAAAGGCATGTTGTTCCCCAATAAAAAATTTGAACTCTACCATGCCGGTCAATTTGAGTTAACGTTTGTGCCCGAATGGATGGAAATTCAATCGCGGATCTCTGATAAGGTCATTACTACCGTGAAGAGTTTTTCTGAACAATTGCATTTTGACAATCCTAGTCTCTTGCTTTTCACAGGAACTTACGGTGCAGGCAAATCCTATCAGGTCAAACATCACCCTTTAATGGAAAACATCCATATCGAACCTGATGTAGTTTTTAACGGCGTTCTCGGCACAGATGATGTGAAAAGGGTTTACATGGCAATTGTTTCCGGAGCCACTAATAACCAGGTTCACCATGAAGGGGTTGCACTCAGGTTACAGATCATGAAAGCGCTATTCCTCCACTTTCCGCACCTCTCTATTTTGCAAGAAGCTGTTTTAAGCAACGAAAAAAATATTAACGATCAATTTGCACTGACTGTCCAAAATGGGCTTAAAATGCATATTGTCGATGTGGATGTAGATCTCGAAACAGCTTGTTTACGAATCCTTACTCGTGATCCTAGCAAAGGCGATGCGATCCCTGATTTCAGAAGGATTGTGGCCGCTCAAAAAATGATCCGTTTAAGCCGTGCTGTTCTGCATAATAAAGTACTAAGCAACCGAGATGTGGAATCTTATGAATTGATCCTTTCAGATCATTTTTCTACATCCATAGTGGCTTTCAAAGACAAAGACGAGTTAAAGGTTACCGGCAATCTAAAAATAGCTCTAACCCCTGATGAACCCGAGGTGATCGAAAGGGTTGCTAACCGTGTGGTTACAAAACATGACTGTCATGACTTTGGTGACAGGTTAATACCTTTTGTCGGCATGACCCTTGAAAACGCCCTCATGAAACTATCAATGGAGTAATTATGAATAAATATATCCTTACACTGCTTTGCGGATTCATATCATGCTTTGCAAATTCAGAGATTGTATATGAAAAACCTGAATGGAAAATAGGTGAACTAAAAGTCTACGAACACTGGTTTTCAGCCGTTAGCACAAGACAGCATACGCTTGGTAGCTGTGTAATCAAAGCCAGACGGCAAGGTTTAGAGAAAATTTCTGATCTGACTAGTGAGGAGCTCCAAGAACTAACCATCGTAATGAAAGAGGTAGAAAATGCGCTTATGCAGTGCTTTCAGCCTGATCGATTTAATTATCTGCAACTCGGCAATGGGGTGCATCAGCTGCACTTTCATCTAATCCCCCGCTATGACTCCTCAAGGGAATTTGCGGGACTTAGCTGGGAAGACCCCACATTTGGAGGACCACCCCTATTTACAGATTATAAACCACCGCTTGAAATCATCGCTGAGATTAAAGAGGTTTTAGTGAATTCCTGGTAAATTAGCCCGGGGTACCCGGGCTGCTTTTTTTTATTCTGCGTAACGCTGCAATTTTCTAATAGCTTCTGCATCCCCTCTGCCTGCAGCCTCCATTACTCCTTTTTGGAAGATCACGTAAGCATTTTTTCTCGCCGCAGGGTCATCTATAACATTTTCCTTTCCAAACTCCTCCAAAAAGGAGTTAAAATCTGCTTTAAGAGCGACATTAGCCCCATCGATAAAACTATATGCAGCGGCCATGGCCGATCTTCCATTCGAAATAATCCTTTGGATTTCCGGGGAAGAAAGTTGTGATACTTCGACCACTTTCTCACTTTGATTAGCTTTAAGCAATTTTGAAAGAGGCATCTCTCGAATAGCTTGAACCCCTCTTGCATCCAGATTTAATTTCTCTGACATCGTATAGGCTCGGAGCGAATGATCTTTTGCGTAGGACTTCAACTTGGCCAAGGCCTCTTCATCACCGCCTTGAGCTTCATTTGCGATTTTATTCTTAAAGTCCTGGTAGGCGGCTTTCAAATCGTCTTCGGTTTGAATATCTGCATTTTTAATAAATGTATTAAACTCCGCTTTCAGATCATTTGCAGGGCGAAAATCCCCCATTTTTTCAAAGACAGAAGCCCGTAGAAGGTCGATTGGATCATACTTGTCCATTTCTTTGAGACCTTTTAAAATGGCTAAGTTGTTTTTCATTTTATCTTCCACATCCACAAATCTGACCGATTGTGACGCTGAAGCATTAATGAAAACCTTTAACATCCTGCGGGCATCGCCTTGCTCTTGTTTTAATTTCTTAGCTTCAAATGTGTTTGTTGGCGTTGCAGGAGCAATGAGCTTTTTAAACTGCTTATCCACATCATCGACATTTCTAAAATGTTCACTCATAAATTCTGCGACAGCTTTATCTGTGACAAATTTCCCGCCTGTCTTCCAGGCCATTTGAACTTGGCCTATAAAGCGTACAGTAAAGTTTGCTGAGCCTTTGCACTTGGCGATATCATCCATCGTGATATTCTTGGCATGGAAATCCGGCATATCCGGCTTTAACGCATTTAATCTATTGATGAAACTCATTTGACCCCCACGAAAGGTTAACAATTAATTCTTGTATGCCCATATCTTTCACCTCAGATATAAGCGAGGAATAATCTTCTGTTTCAAATCCTTCAAATTCTGTTGCTGAATCTTGCTCGGCCGCACGCTTGCTTTTGAATTTTTCATATTTGCTATTGAATTTTTCGAGAGAATTGTCATTTCGGTAGCTTTGCAACTTCTCTATCGCATCAACATCTTCGCTCTTTGCTAATTCGATGATCTCGCTTTGGTACTCTGAATAAGCGGTTTTAAGCCCTTCTTCGTCTTTAATATCTTTTCCTATGATATAGGCTGCAAAATGGGACTTGAGATCATTTTTCGGTTCTTTACCTTTCATTTTGTCGTAGGTAGCCGCTTTTAGAAGGTCGACCGGATCAAACCTCTCCATTGCGGCACGTCCTTTAACAAGGATTGTTGGCTCTTCTTGTTGTTCCACAGGCTTTATATTCTTTAATGAGCTATAGGCCTCATCCATTTGTGATGCGAATTGCTCTAAGTTTTCTTTGTTTGCAGCTTTGGCAAAAACTTTAGCGAGCCTTCTGGCAATTCCCTTATCTGCATTCAGCTGCTCATTTCCGGCTATATGCTTAAATTCTGATGTGATTTGATTAAGACTTGCTTGATGCTCATGGATAAATGCAGCAATTACTTTATCTGTGACAAAGTGCCCGGTTTTCATATAGGTTTGTACTTGTCCGATCATGCGCCCAGTAAAACTACTGGATCCTTTACACTTAGCTATATCCGCAAGCGAAATTTCTTT
>CAZOAX010000147.1:0-6013 GCA_964577735.1 uncultured bacterium | reverse complement strand
GTTAACCAAGCAAAATTTGATCTCTCTTTTAAAGGAACTATCCATCGAAGAGCAAAGAGCTCTTAAAACGTTATTTGCAAATGAAAAAATGCCCTTACACTTTCATGATACATTCAATTTTGTACCTCCCAATAACAACGAAGCAATGCAAGCCATAGCCCTAGGAATATTTGGAAATCACAACATTCATCGTGCTATTGCACATTACGTGCAAGCTGGCGACAGAGGCCAAGCAATGCAAGCCATAGCTCATGTATTTGTTAGAAATCAAAACTTGCCTCCCCGCGCGGTAGATCTTCCACAAGGTGGCCTGAACTATTAAAATACCTGATTGCCCGCAAAAGCGGGCAATCTAACTAACTACTCACTATGACTATAGACACCACTCTTTCTGCTGAAAATCTTTCCTGGATATTATCAAAACTCGGATCCAATGATATAGCCTCAACAAATACTGTAAGCCACTACTGGCGATCTTTATCTGTTGGGGTAGCCCGTACGATTCAAAGCAATCGCTTTAAGTCATTTGCGCTTCTCATCATCAATAATGTAGAAGAAAAGGAAAAGTTTCAGAAACTCCTTTCTGAAACTAAAATTTCCGGCGAAAACGTTCTAGACCTAATGCAAATCAAAACAACCCTTCTTCACTCAAAAGATGCTCTTATCCTTTTATTAAACAAACTGAAAATTGAGAAACTAAAATATTTAGAATCCATCTGTCAAACTGTAGAGAAACCTTTATTCTTCGGAAATATATTTTCAGTTGTAAAGGAACTTGGGAAAGAGGAAGCGATGCGAGCAATCGCCCGTCTATACTATGAACACGTCGATCCAGGTCAAGCAATAGCAGGCATTCAAATATAGAATTACACCGCTTAGCCATTTCTTGAACACGGTGATCAAGATGCGAGAAGAAATAATAGCATGATCATAGGATGACCGGTATATACCGATCGTGTTTCAAATTTGGTTTTGGCTTCAACTTTATCCCAGTCTTTTTCCCCGTCTGCATTGCCCCCTATTAAAAATAGGGAGCTGCTTCGACACCGGTTTCGCCCGATAAAAATACAGGGCAAAGCCTTTGCTAAAACCAAATTTTGGAATACGATCCACGTTTACTTATTTATGCGTTTTTAATACTATTTTATAACAAACGGGATGTTTATGAATATCACCCCCATAACACTTATCACACCTGCTAAAACTTTTAAAGAACCCAAGCTTCCTAATGAAGTGATAAGCATGTTCCTTATCTATCTTTCCAATCAAAATCTCACCGTTACGTATTCGCTCAATAAAAGATGGAGGGATGCCACTTTAGACAATGTCAGAAGACGCGAAGCTAAACGTTTCAAATGCTATATCCAGTTGATTGCAAAAAACACAACCGAAGAAAAATACAAGAATACAAAGCAAAAAATCGAGACATTAATTTCTCAGATTAAACTTTCAGAAAATGTCATTATCGATTTACTGCAACTGAAAGATACGCTTGTAAACTTTAAGGAGCAATTGATCGGTTTTTTAAAGGAATTAGATTCTGACAAGCAAGAAAATCTGAAGAAAATTTCTGACAGTACAATCAAGCCTCTACACTTTCATAATACTTTTTCATTTGTTGATCACGATCGACTGGCACGCAATCGCCTGCAGTTACGTGAAATGGGCGGGCGACTGGATAATCCCCCAAGCCCAGGTGTAATCAGAAGGATGGTGCAAGGACGACTTGTCGCTCAAGCTATTGATCCTCGATAGCTTTTAACATCCTGTTAGCTCATCGATGAGTTTGACGCCGTGGTCTGTGACGACGATGGCGGTTTCACCTCTTTTTTTAATGAAGTTAGCTTGAGTCAGCTCCTGCACGATGGTGTTGATGCCACGTGGATGGAGGCCGATTTTCTGACCGACGACGTAGCGATCGATTTCAGCTTCCCAGTCGCCTGTTGCTTTGGCAGCCTCATAGGCTGCGATGAGGAATTTTTCTTCTTTAGTGCGTGCTTTCATACTTTTTTTAGTCTTGCTCCTTGCGGTGAATCTTCGATGATATAGCCGCTATCTAGTATTTGTTGTCGTAATGTGTCTGATTCTGCCCAATTCTTAGCCTGACGCGCTGCCAGACGGGCTTCAAATAGCTTTTGTACAGCTTCCGGGATGTTGGATTCTTCCTGAAAAGTTAATAATCCCAGTACTGTATTGAATTTCTCAAGTAGGCTTAAGACGGCTTTGGCGTCTTTTTGATCCATTTTCTTTTGATCGATCAAACCATTCACTTCCCGCACAAGATCAAAGAGCGATGCAAGGGAGTAGGAGATGTTTAGATCGTCTGAAAGGCCATGCGCAAATTCTTTTTCTGCTTTGGAGAGTAGCACTTGAATTTCACCGCTTGATGTGTCATCTTGGACATTTTTAAGACGGTAGATAAAGTCCTGAAGTCTTGTTAACGAACCGCGGGCGGCATCAAGGCCGGCTAAAGTAAAGTTCAACTGAGTTTTGTAGTGGGTATGAAGGAGCATATAACGAACTTCGATACCGCTATAGCCTTTATCCAGCAAGTCACGGAGGGTATAAAAGTTGCCGAGGCTCTTAGACATCTTTTTCCCATCGACGATCAAGTGCTCTGAGTGCATCCAAAGGTTCACAAATTTCTTACCTGAGCAGGCTTCTGATTGAGCAATCTCATTTTCATGATGCGGGAACATGTTATCAATCCCGCCCATATGAATGTCAATTGTATCGCCTAAAATCTTCATGGCCATCGCAGAGCACTCTAAATGCCAGCCTGGGCGTCCTTTACCAAAAGGGCTTTCCCAATAGATCGATCCGTCCCTTTCTGGATCATAGGCTTTCCAAAGAACAAAGTCTGCAACATGCTCTTTTTCATACTCATCGCTATCGACCCTTTCTGATGCACCACACTGGAGCTCATCCATTTTAAAGTGAGATAGGCAACCGTAATTTTTGAATTTCTCAATCGGATAGTAAATGCTCTTATCACCACCTACATAAGCCATCCCTTTTTCAAGGAGCTTTTCGATCATCTGGATCATTTCAGGGATGTAATCAGTTGCTGCCGGATAATGGGCTGCAGGTTCGATCTTAAGCGTATTCAAATCTTCAAAAAAAGCATCTTTATACTTCTTTGTGAAGGTGTTGAGAGGCACATTTTCACGAATGGCACCTTTGATCGTTTTATCGTCCACGTCGGTCAGGTTCATGACCTGGGTGACCTTGTAATCAAAATACCTAAGTGTACGGCATAAAAGATCTTCAAATGTAAAGGTACGAAGATTTCCAATGTGAACGTAATGGTAAATGGTCGGACCGCAAGTATAGATCTTTACTTCCCGATCGTTGATCGGCTTAAAGAGTTCTTTTTCACGTGTAAGCGAGTTGTAGAGATGCATGCATTGACCTTCATAAGAAAACCCGTCGCGCTATAAGCGACGGGTTAATTTTTAGACTTTGTTGAGATAGCGTTGTTCAAGTAAGCGGTAATTGACTTTTCCTGTTCCCATGATTGGAATATCTTCAATCTGTTGAACAGCTGTGATCTTAATAAGATTGCTAAAGCCAGAATCACGGAGCGTTTTATTGACCTCATCAAGTGAGACCGGAAACTTCGTAAATAGATAGATCTTCGCTTTCTCACCATCCGTTTCTCTTGCACAAATCGCAAGAATAGGCCCTTCCTGCAGACCTGACCATCCTTTTTGAGGTGCCATTTGCAATAAGGCATCTTCGATGGAAGACAAACTGATCATCTCTCCACCAAGCTTAACGAAGCGCTTCAATCTTCCTGAAATCGTGATGTAACCATTCTCGTCTTTCTCGCCGAGATCTCCTGTGCGGTACCATTGCTTTCCATGTACTTCAACAAAGGGTGATTCAAGCCCCGGATTTAGATATCCAGCAAAGACATTAGGTCCTCTTGCAAGGATCAATCCTTGGGTATTCAAAGGAACGTCTTCATAGGTTTCCGGATGAACTATGATCAATTCTACATTATCAAGCGCTTGGCCAACACCCTTCTTCGTTCTTTCAGGACGGTTCATTGTAAGGACAGGTGAACATTCTGTGATTCCATAGCCCTCGACAAGCGCATCCCCTTTACCGATTGCCTTAAGCATTTCAGTTAACTCAGGCGGTGCACGCTCAGCGCCGGAAACACACATACGCATCGTCTTTAACTGAGACGGCATTGCACTGGCAAACAGCCCTTTGATAAAGGTAGGAGCACCACACATGATCGTAATGCCCCAATTTTCAAATCCTTGAGCAAGCGCTTTTCCATCTGTCGGATCCGGATAAAAAGCCACTCGAATTCCTGCCAAAATAGGAAGCAGGCAACTGACTGAAAAACCAAACGTATGGAATGGAGGCAAAATACCGTAGAACACGTCATCAGAAAATAGCTCGATATCTTTAAGGGCGGCTCTTTGATTTTCAAGTATGTTGCGATTGGTTAGTGGAACGCCTTTTGGCATACTTTCAGTTCCACTCGTAAATAATACTACGGCTGCATCATCTGGCGTTAAATTCGTATCCAGAGCCTTTAGGATTCCCTTTGTACTCTTCTTGGAAAGCAGTAAGGCTCTCAATTTGTCCGTGATCCCAATATCCCGTCTCATATCTTCAAGAAGGATCAAGCGGTCTTCTATTGGAGTTAGATCCACTCCTTCCAATCGATCGACAAAAGACCAGGAAGACAAGATCACTTTCGGATCTGCGAACTTAACAACAGAATCCAGGTGACGTGGCCCCACGGTCCAGTTGATCATCACAGGTGTTTTACCGGCAAGCAGAACCGCAAATATGCAAAGGGTCGCTCCGACGCTTGAAGGTAGCATAATTCCAATGTGGTCGCCGTCCATCTTCTTCACTTTATCAGCCAATATCAGTGCACGCACCAATAGATCATTGTATGATAAGATCCCGGTTCTTGCATCGCCACAAGCAGGAATTTTTTTATGCATTTTGCAACTGTTGATAAAGACTTCTGCTATTGTATCCCCTGGTGGCATCCCTCGGCGATCGTGTGGGATCGGCGTATGCCACTTCCGCATATCTGAGAGCTCATTCACAAGAGGTTCTTTGCAGACGATTTGTTTAGCCGCAATCCCCATGACCCGACCGACTGTTGTCAGTTCTTTTACAGGTACGGTAAGAAGATCAAACTGATCATGCAGGAAGACAGAAAGTTCAGCTGTATCTAAAGAGTCCATACCCAGATCATTGCTAAGAGACATATCAGGACGGATAGAGGAAGGAACATTATCTGTCATCATCGCGATCTTGGCGATCACTTTTTCCTGAACAGTTTTTGGCACTTTTGTCAAATCGACATGGCGCTTCGTATCTTTATCTTCTTCAATGCGCACTTGAGGCATCTTACGGTCCCAAATGCTATAGGGAACTAAGACAAGTGAGTCTCCCGGATACTCGCCGATCTGCTCAGTCAATCCATCAGGCTGGTTGTACCATTTTTCAAGCCATTGATTGATCTCAAGACGTGTGCCGTTGCGTGGAAAATCTGCTGGTGCCGGAACGACTTCAATCGTAATTTTTCTTCTAGGAGTAAAGAAGATCAGGTTCTTTAAAACTTGTTTCACACCCCACCACATGGTGGCAAACATCACCGGTTTTGCACCTGTCAAGGCACGCGAGAACTTACTTCCCCATAACCCTTTGATCCGCATCAAAACAATATTGGCCTCAGGCGTCTCATGCAAAATTCGATGGATACCAGATGCACCCCCAATCGCTTCATAAGCTGTCGCTTTAATTCTACCTGCCGGATAAATAAGGAAATGGTCTCCTTTTTTAAGGCCACTGATCACCTCTGAGATCACATGCTCGCTTTTTTTCCGCTTCAATGTATTGCTTGAGATATCAAAATCAGGGATCGGAAGCGCATTCATATGATGCATGAGCGTATTGACGACCGGATAGTAATACATATACTCCACGATCATCGGACGGATCACATACTTTGGCAAAATACTTAAAGTCGCCA
>CAZOAX010000146.1:0-6057 GCA_964577735.1 uncultured bacterium | reverse complement strand
ATTGAAGAAAAGAACCCAACCATTGAATTAGCAGGCAGAAAATCACTCTCTCAGTTATAGTCAATACCAATCTATATTATTAGGATAAGCTATGCATCACAACACTCAAGGTCTAACGGTCGAGCAGAAAGAAATCTTGGAAAAAATTGCCAATACAATCAGGGCCCTCAGTATCGATGCTGTGCAAAAAGCAGATTCAGGCCATCCGGGACTCCCCTTAGGTTGCGCTGAGATCGGAGCTTATTTATATGGACTTGGACTTCGATATAATCCGAAAGATCCACACTGGATGAACCGCGATCGCTTTATTTTATCTGCAGGACACGGATCCATGCTCCTTTATTCCTGTCTGCACCTGGCTGGTTACAATCTTTCACTGGATGACCTTAAGAACTTTAGACAACTGCATTCAAAAACTCCTGGCCATCCTGAATCACGCGACACTGAAGGTGTAGAAACGACAACAGGCCCTCTTGGTCAAGGTCTTGGTAATGCTGTAGGCCAAGCGCTTGGATTAAAAATGCTAGGTGCTAAATTCAATACACCGATGCATAAGATCTTTGATGCCAAAGTCATCGCACTAATGGGTGATGGCTGCGTGATGGAAGGGGTGACAGCTGAAGTTTCATCTTTTGCCGGACACTTAAACCTGAACAACTTGATCGCTATTTACGATTCCAACAAAATCTGTCTGGACGGCCCTATTTCTGAAACACTTTCAGAAGACACGAAAATGCGCTATCAAGCTTATGGATGGGAAGTTTATGAGATCGATGGATATGATCTGGATCGGATGGATGCCATCTTCACAGACTTGAGACATTCCCAGGAAAAACCTGTACTCATTATTGCTCATACAATCATTGGAAAGGGCTCTCCAAATAAAGCCGGCACACATAAAGTGCATGGTTCACCCCTCGGACCTGATGAAGTGACATTGACAAAAGAGGCTTTAGGATTACCAACTGAACCATTCTATGTACCACAAGCAGTGACCGATTATTTTACGAATAAACTTGAAAAAGATATTGCTTTAGAAAAAACATGGCAGGCTACATTTGAAGAATGGGCAAAGCAGAACCCTGAACTTTTAGCTGCATTTGAAACAATGCACCATCAAACGCTGCCAGCAGATTTTGAAGCAAAATTACGTGCCTTTACAATAAAAGGCCCTGTAGCAGGTAGAAAAGCATCCGAAGAAGTGATTGGATTGATCACAGAAATGCTTCCTTTTATTTACGGCGGATCAGCGGACCTATCCTGCTCTGATTTGACCATGATCAAGCAATTTCCTATTGTTTCGACAGGTTCTTTCAATGGCAGAAATATTAAGTACGGCGTACGTGAGTTCGGCATGGCGACAATCGCAACAGGTCTTGCGCAAACACGCATGATCGTTCCATTTATCGGCACATTCCTCACCTTCTCCGATTACATGAGAAATGCAATCCGTCTATGTGCGTTGATGAGAGAGCATGTGATCTATCAGTTCACCCATGACTCCATCTTTCTTGGCGAAGACGGCCCGACACACCAACCAGTTGAACACTATGCGACGCTTCGGGCCATTCCGCATCTCAATGTGATCCGCCCGGCCGATGCCAATGAAGTCAAAATGTCTTGGTTTGCAGCCCTATCTTACAAAGGCCCGACAGCTCTTATTTTATCCCGTCAAAATCTTCCCATTCTTGCTGGAACAGACGTACCTTACTCAGAAGGTGTCGGACGTGGAGCCTATATCATCAAAAAAGAAACTGGAAAACTCGATTATACACTTGTTGCAACAGGTTCAGAAGTGTGGCTTGCCCTGGATGTCGCAAGTGCACTTGAAAAACTTGGAAAACAAGTCCGTGTGATCTCATTCCCATGCTGGGAGCTTTTTGATCTACAGGATGCAGAATATCAGGAAAGCATTTTTGGTGGCGATATAGGGAAGCGTGTCAGCATTGAAGCCGGCGTCTCACAAGGGTGGCACCGCTATATCGGACGGGATGGGATCACTATCTCTGTCGATGACTTTGGAGCTTCCGCTCCTTATAAAGCTCTGCAAAAAGCCTATGGCTTTACCGTAGAAGACATCCTCGATCGGATCTTATAATGAACACATTGCTTTTAGATGCTTTAAGCTTTAAAAACAATCACCGCCCTCCTGTCTGGCTTATGCGTCAGGCAGGCAGGTATATGGCCTCCTACCAAGCACTTCGGGCCAAACACTCCTTTCTGACACTTTGTCATAACCCTGAGCTCATTGTTCAAGTGACAAATCTACCGATTGATGAGCTTGATGTCGATGCCGCCATTTTATTTTCCGACATCTTAATGGTGCCGGAAGCCATGGGATTCCAGGTCAGATTTGAAGAGTCCAAAGGACCTTTAATTGATAATCACCTGAAGCATCCAAAAGAAATTAATCACTTCTCCCTTGACGAAGAGAAACTTAATTTTCTCCCACCCGCCATCAGGGAACTGAAAAAAAACCTCAAAGTTCCCTTGATCGGATTTACGGGAGCACCCTTCACTTTAGCCAGCTACATCATCGAAGGCAAAACAAGTCGCGATCTTAAGACGACAAAGAAATGGGCTTTTCAAGACCCAAAAAGTTTTAGCGCAATTATCGAAAGCCTGGAAACCGCCATTATCCAATCCCTCAAAATACAGCATGAATCCGGCTGCGATGCCCTGCAACTTTTTGATAGCTGGGCCCAAGTTTTAAATCAGCATCACTTTGATGAATGGTGCTTAAAACCCCTAAAGCGAATAGTGGAAGCAGTAAAGCCGTGGAATAAACCGCTGATCTACTTCTGCAGAGGATCCTCCTATCTAGCCTCTCAAATTGCAAAGACCGGCGTGACTGCCATCAGCCTCGACTGGATCTATCCGATTGGAAAAGTCCGAAAAGAACTTTCCGCTATGCCACTTCAAGGAAACCTTGACCCTGAAGCACTCTACATGCCCAAGGAACAGCTCATCACTGAAGTGAAAAAAATCCTGAAGTCAATGAACAAAGATCCGGGTTATATCTTCAACCTCGGGCACGGCATCCTACCGGACGTCCCCTACGAAAACGTCCGCACCCTCGTCGAAACCGTAAAGGATCACCGATAAAGAGAAAAAATAACAGGATATTAGGATAGTCAGGATATTGTGTAATCCTGATCATCCTAATATCCTGTTATTTTTTACTTAGGTTATTGATCTAGCTTTTTGGGTTCTTCACCGTCAGGGAAGACTTCTGTAATCGCAGCTTTCAACACTTCAATCTTGCTTCCGTCGACCATGTTCAAGATGACAGTATTATCCTTCACTTGATTCACTGTTCCAACAATTCCGATCGCTGTGACTTTGGAACCTTTCTTCAATTGGCTGCGCATTTCATCAGCCGCTTTACGTCTTTTTTGTTCCGGGCGGTAAAGGATAAAGTAAAAAAAGACCATCGCAATCGTGAACAAGGTCAGCATTTGAGTGAGTCCTCCATCCTGCGGCATAGGGGGAACTTCTTCTGCCATGAGTGGTAACGCAAATAGCGAAAGCATAATTGTCATGCATTTTTTCATATTTGATCCTTGAGTTAAAGTGCCATCAGGTTGCCAGTTGGTGTATGTTTTGTCAATACCGCAATATTCTCGATGTGAGGGGTCTGAGGAAATTGGTCGACCGGCTGCAAGACATGTAGTGCATACCCATTATCAATCAAGGCCCTTACATCACGAGCTTGAGTTTCAGGATTACAGGAAATGTAGACAATCTTAGGACTTGCTAGAGCCAGCACTTCTTCTAAACTTGTCGGATCCAGGCCCGATCGAGGCGGATCTAAAAGAACGACGGTTGGCTTTGGATAATCCTTTTTCGTCTTTAAAACATCCCCGACAGAGCCGGTAAAGATCTCTATATTTTTTACCCCATTTCTCTTGGCATTCTCTCTTGCGTCAAGGGAGGACTCTGCAGAGATTTCGATCCCGATAACAGACTTAACAAACCTTGCAGATAATAATCCAAGAGTTCCCGTTCCACAATAAAGATCGTAAACGACATCCTCAGAATTCAGTTCAGCAAGACGAAGGGCTTCATTATAAAGCTTCAAGGCCTGATGTGTATTCGGCTGAAAAAAAGAGGTGGGGCTGATATGAAATTCGATGCCGGAAAGCGTTTCCGGAATGATTTCCGGGCCCTTTAAATGCATCTCAAAAAATTCAGTAGGCTGTCCTTTGGCTGCCTGATGGATTCTCAGATAAACACTATACTCTTCTGAAAAAAGATTCATAAACGCATGCAATTCCGGTTTATGAAGCGCATATTCCGGATTGCCGGACACTGTCAACATCACCATTCTTTTTCCACTCGTTTTAGATTCACGAATGGTCAATGTTCGCAAGGTGCCAGAATCTCTAGGAGGATAGAAAGCCTGCAGTTCATTTTTTTCCCACCAAAGCATCACCGACTCCAGTACCTCATTAAACCATGGCGATACCAGCTGACAATCTTTAACATTGAACACTTTTCCTCTTGCACCTTGCATAAAAAGGCCAAGAAACCGCGTACCATCCTTAGTTTGAGAAAAAGAAAATTCCATTTTATTGCGATAACCATAGGGATGATCACAACCCATGATCGGTCTTGCTTCAAGCAATCCGTTAAACTTTTTATTCACCTGTTCTTGCTTATGCGCAAGTTGCATTTCATAAGGAAGCTCTTGAAAACTGCAGCCACCGCAAGTGGCAAAATGGATGCACTTGGGAGCAATCCTGTCAGAAGAAGGCGTCACAATCTGCTCTAACCTTGCCGGGAAAACACCTCTTTTTTTCCGGTGAACGGAAGCTTCCACTATATCCCCCGGAATGCAAAATGGAACTTCGGCGGGTTTGCATGCACCTGTTGTGTCTAAAAAAGAGCCGATCCCTTTTCCGTCATCATTGATACTTTGGATCTCTACTAATACTGTCTGCTTTTTCACATTACCTCATAATATTGGTATGTATTCTATAGAAAATGCAGACAAAAGAAAAGGGAGGCTCTAGCCCCCCTTAACTTTTTGAATCTTGAGAATGATTAGATGGAACGAGAATTAGTGTTTTTTTGTCAAAAGTTTAGCTGAAGGCTTTTTGAAAGAAAGTGGACGAGCTTTAGCTTTGTGAGCTTTTGCTTTGTGAGCTTTTGCTTTTGGCTTTGCTTTCAATGTTTTTGCTTTAGCTGGAGCTTTTTTTACTGCATGTTTAGCATGAGCTTTAGGCGCATGTTTTGCGGCAGCTTTAGGAGCAGCTTTTTTAGCAGCAGCTTTCTTAGCAGCAGGCTTCTTAGCAGCAGGTTTTTTAGTTCCTTTAGTCGCTTTCTCATTCTTGATCGATTCTTTACGATAAGTTTTAGCAACTTTTTCTAGCTTGACAGTCGCAGTTCTTACGCGCTGTGAAGCAGCCTTATTTCCACCGTCAGCTTTCTCAATATCATGAGTGATATTGCTGATTAGGTCTTTTAAATGTTTGATCGTGTCTTTTAAAGCCATTGATCAACTCCTCCTGTTGTTGTTTTTATAGAGTGTTCATGACAATTTACTGAATAAGATGTTTAGGATATCTTCTGCAACATTTTTCTTCTACACATTAAAATATTTATTTTTCACATCCAAAATCCAAACACCGGCAAAACAGCAATAAAATAATTTAAACTATACTATAGAGGCATTTTTTCAGAAAAAACAGCTTCCTATTTTTTTAGACATTTTGCTTTTTTGAAACAGGCAAGGTATGCTGTTTTTTTTACCAATTTTTAACAAATGGCCACAAATTGTATCGATTTTTTCTCATTTTTTTAACGGTTTGTACCCAATTGGGGGCGGAAGCGGCAGGTTCTCTTGCGCTTGATGACCAGATCCATGCCGGATTTTCCTATTTTAATGAGGAAAATTTTGAAAAAGCAGAACAGCTCTTTAAAGGTCTACAATCAAGCGATAACCCTTCCATTCAAAATTTTGGCCATTTGGGAATGGCCAAACTTGCCATCCATGAAAAGCGCTATTCCGATGCAAAAATTCTTTTAGAGAAATTGGATAAAGACAAGCTTGTC
>CAZOAX010000145.1:0-6061 GCA_964577735.1 uncultured bacterium | reverse complement strand
CGGATTTTCCCGTATCGGCGCAACCATCAGTGTGATTGTCAATGGGAGGATCATCACTAAGGGCGATGTATTGGATGGGATGACGATTACTAACATTACCCCAGGGACTATATTTTTAGAAAAAAACGATATCAAATACCGCATTAATTTTTCGAAATAGCGAACCATTGAATTTATAATCGTTATTTGATATAATAAGAAGTAGAAGAGATATAGCAATTGAAACAAGAGGTGTCTGATGTTTGGATTGGAAAAGCAGAAGAAACAAAAGGCCGAAGCATTTGTATTCGACCTTGAGAAAGATCTGATGAACCGAAACTTCAGTACAGACCTCAAGAAGAAAATTGAATCCCGCGTTCAAGCGATAAAAGAAGCCTTGAGAAGCGGCAATGGCGATATTGAATTTGAGACCTTGGGAATCCTTCTCCATGGATATGCATCCTTGGTAAAAGTATTCGGCAGGGTGGGACTAGACAAAAAAACTTAAGGGTTATAGAGAGGGGTTCTTAAGCAACCTCTCTCTATTGCTTTTAATGATAGTTTGAAAGATGGAGTGATTCAGAAAGAAAGGCCTTTAAAAAGCCGTTCAGGAAATGTAATTTCCAGTATGAATCTCTAACGATCTTAGAACTCCTTTTAACAAAAATAAGGGGGCTTCTATGACATTCGCTTCAGCACCAAATGTGTTCCAAGGTGACCACATCCAGTCTGGGTTTAGCGTCAACGTGCTTTTTGGTATCATCAATGATGCCACAATAAGCGCGAAAACAAAACTGCTCGAAATTCAAAGTAGACGTAGCGCCATTAGTATTGGCGATATGTTTGAAATGCAGATGCTTATGAACCACTTATCTCAGCTCTCTGAGATGTCAACCGGTGTGGTCTCAGCATCTAATACTGCGATTATGTCAATGGCACGTGGTGTCAAAGGCTAATCTGTAGCTTAAGCTCTTTCAAGCTCACATGCACGGCTTTGCCGGTCACTATGAGCTTGAAGAGCTTTTATAACTTTACGCGAGACGATGAAACAGCTTGTGACTTGCCTTAACTTGATAAATGGAAAGGATCTATGGAAGACTCGAAGCTCGCAGAATTTAAAGATGACTTTGCCCTTTTTATTGAGGCAGGTTTTATTGCTGTTAAGCAATTGGATGAAACAAGCGCCCTTCGCATATTCGATGCAGCAAGCGCACTGAACCCGGAGCATTCCGCACCTAAGATCGGAATGGGGTATGTGGCTTTGAATAAGCTCGAAGTGAAGCAGGCCACTAAAATTTTTACGGAAGTAACGGAGAAAGAGCCGACAAATTGGCTCGCCCAGACCTTCCTTGGAATTTGCTTTCTCCTGACCAAGCCAAAACGGAAAAAAGGAGAAAAATTAATTCAGGAAGCTATAGAGAAAAGCACAGACCCTACAGTGAAAAGTCTTGGCACTCTTTCACTTGAATGGGCTGAAAAAGACCTCTATAAAAAAGAACCGCCATTTTTTGGAAACAAGGAGTCGCAAGACGCCGAGTAAAATATGCACTTAACTGGCCATCGTCCTTAAGGGAAGGAGGCATGTATCATGTCTAATACGGAAGAAGACGGAAAAATATCCGCTATAGAAAAAGTCGGTAGCGGCGCTGAAAAATCTAAAGCGATTGAAGAGGCGATTGATCCGCCTACGCGCGTGCCTCCAGATAAAGAGCACTTTGATGGGCTGATGAAACAGGACGCCGATAAAGTGCCTTCCTTTGTCAATACGGGCACGTCTGAACGAGTGGAAGGCGTATCCCTGATGGACCAAATCCGGGAGCTCAACACAAAAGTCACCCAAGTCTCAAAAGCCTCTCCTGACACGATCGTTGCTCAAGCAAGCGAAGTGATCAAGCAGATCGAAGAGGTCAAGACCAAGCTTGCAGTTCCTGGTGTTGAGATCAAAGGTTCTGTTCAAACTTTAATGAACAATAAGCTTTCGCACATCGATGAAAGCTTAAAAGTTGCTTTGAACCGCGCTGGCGTTGAATATACTCCTCAGGTGGCACCGGCTCCTGCAACTAATTTAGCCGGCCCGATCGAGAAGTTCATTGGACTATTGACCCACGGTCAATACCAGATGCAACGCTTGAGCCAGGAAGTATCCATGATGGGCGCAAATGGATCAAGTTTCACTCCGGCAGATATGCTCGCGATCCAAATAAAAGTCGGATATGTCCAGCAGGAAATTGAACTTTTTACGAACATCCTGAATAAATCACTTGAATCGATCAAGACTATTATGAACGTCCAAATCTAAGATTTTGGACTTTGCGAAGGTATGAGCATGGATGATTTTGACAGCCTGATCGGCGACCTCGAAGATGTACAGCTAGCCACTGTTAACGGGCGCATTACCGAAACAGTGGGGATGTTGATCAAGGCGATTGTTCCTCAAGTCAAGATCGGCGAGATCTGCCTGGTCAAACGCGAGGGAATGGAACCTCTGCGTTGCGAGGTGGTCGGTTTTACAAGAGAAGAGGTTTTCCTCTCCCCTCTTGGGGAAATGACAGGGATCGGCCCCTCCTCTGAAGTTATCCCAACTCATCTACCTCTGCACATTAAAGTCGGTAAGAACTTACTCGGACGCGTTTTAAACGGCCTCGGAGAACCTCTTGATCTGGACACTAAAGGACCTCTTGAACTGGATGAGACCTATCCGGTCATTCAGAGCCCTCCTGACCCGCTTAAACGTCAAAGGATCACGGAACCCATCTCCGTTGGCGTTCGCGCCATTGACGCCGCCCTAACGACCGGGATTGGTCAACGTGTCGGTATTTTTGCTGCTGCCGGGGGTGGTAAGTCCACCTTACTTGGGATGATCGCAAGAAACGCTGTTGCCGACGTCAACGTGATCAGCCTGATTGGAGAACGGGGACGGGAGCTTCGCGACTTTATTGAAAAAGACCTTGGACCTGAGGGCCTTGCACGTTCTGTTCTGATTGTTTCAACCTCTGACCAAGCGTCGCAACTTAGATTGAATGCTGCCTACGTCGGCACCGCCATCGCTGAATACTTCCGCGACCAGGGTAAATCCGTTATCCTGATGATGGACTCTGTCACGCGCTTTGCGCGTGCGATCCGTGAAGTAGGCCTTGCAGCTGGTGAACCTCCGGCAAGAGCTGGATACACTCCTTCTGTATTCTCGACTCTACCGAAACTGCTTGAGCGTTCTGGAAGATCGGAAAAAGGGTCCATCACAGGGTTTTATACGATCCTTGTCGCCGGCGATGACATGAACGAACCTGTCGCAGATGAAACAAGGTCCATTCTTGACGGACACTTAATTTTATCAGCAGAACTTGCCCGCCAGTACCATTACCCTGCTATCGATGTTCTATCCAGTGCAAGCCGTGTGATGCCGTCCATTGTAGCCAAAGAGCATATGTTGCTTGTTGGTAAGCTTAAAGAAGTTTTGGCCAACTATAAAAAGAACGAGCTTTTGATTAAAATTGGAGAGTATAAGCGTGGTGCCGACAAGGCAGGCGACTTTGCCATTGATCACATCGACAAAGTGTTGAAATTCCTTAAGCAAGGAGTAGATGAAAAATGCTCTTTTGAGGAAAGCATGCAGTTGCTAAGAGCAATCTTCAAGTAAGAGAAGGTCTGAATGGCAAAAGCAAAAGCAGTCTATCCACTCGCTCAGATTATCGATGTAAAAAAAAGGCGGGTAGAAGAGGCTGAAAAAGTCGTATTAGAAAAAAGAAAGGCACTTGAAGTAGAGCAGGAAAAATTAAAAGAAAGAGAAAAACAACGAGATGAGGTAAAAGAGCATCAGAAGGCTAAAATCAAGCAAATGCGCGATGAGATGGACAGCGGAACGACAAGTGATAAAATCCTTCAAATGAAAGCCTACTTAAAAGTTGTGGACGAAAGACTGAAAGTAGAAGAAAAAAAAGTGGTCGACCAAAAGGCCCAAGTTAAGACAGCAGAGCAGAACCTGGAAAATGCAATAGCTGAACTTAAACGTAAAAGGCAGGAAGTAGACAAGCTTCTGACTCACAAGAAAGACTGGCTTGCTGAGATGAAAAAGGAAGAAGAAGTCGAAGAAGGTCGTGAACAAGATGAAATTGGTTCGGTTGTATACCTGACCAACAGACGCAAAATGAAGAGGTGAACCATGTTGACACCAGACAATAAAATTAATCCCGTGAGAAAAGATTCTGTGATCAGTTCAACTGATGACGATGATTCAAAAGCCAGAAAACCTCCAAGTGGGGATTTTGAAAAAGTGGCAAAAGAAGTCGATGAAAGAGATAAAGGCAACGGCAATGAGTTCGGCTCCGACGACAAACCGAAGAAAAAAGTTACGGGAAACTTAAGTTCACTTGCAAAACAAGATGATGACACCCCTCTTTTGTCCCCATTTCAGCTAGCCCGAGGCCAGCGAGACAACGATGAGGAACCTAAAAAATCACTCAAAGATCTCTATGATGACATGACCGTAGAAGCACCAAAACCGAAAAAAGTGCAGTTGCCAGACGATCCCGTTTCTGATGGAGCCATCACTCCTTTTGAAGTAAAAACCAATCGCTACACCAGTGTAGAGCAACCGGATCTTGCCGAGATCAATCCTTTGGGCGATCGCGTGCAACCAACCTACATCACTCCCGTGACCCCTATTGACGCCTCCATGGTTACAGAAGCAGCTGTAGTCAAGACCCCACAACCGATGCAGTCAATGCAAGAAGTCATTGACCAAATAGTAGAAAAAGTATACACCCTTAAGCAAGCTGGTGACACTGAAACCGTTGTCGATTTGAAAGGAAACTTTGCCGGCTCAAGACTGATCGTGACTGAATCAGATTCAGCCCGCGGACAGTTCAATATTACAATCGACAACTTGACCGGGCCAAACCAAGCGTTAATTGAAGCACATAAAGCAAAAATAATGGACACTTTGCTAGAATCCGGAGTGCAAGTGCAAAGATTTACAGCATCGACCACTTTAGAATCCGCTCGCATTACCGTAGCAACTGATGATACGCGTGAGCGAGGAGAGCAAGATCAACCACAAGAAGATAACCCGCGCGACGGAAGACGCCAAAAATCTGATGATAAAACGTGAACATTGAAACAATTATTCCCTTCAGCTGGCTGAGATCCGTTTCTGCCGACATTAAGATTCAAGATGATATTCCTTTATGGGGAAGCCCTCCGACCTTCCCATGGGAAACTTTTGCTGCAGATCTTGGAAAAACACTTGGAATCCCACTGACAATCTCGTGTCAGGACGTTCAATGGAAAAATCCGGAAGAACTTTTTAATGGGCTTGGTGAAGAGCCATTATTTCATGCTTTTTCTGTGTCTCCCCTTAATGGAAACGCCTATTGGATTCTACCTAAAAGCGATCTCAAGAATATCTTTCAAAGCTTTCTTCATGAAAGCGATCATTCCGATGAATGGCACGAAGAGTGGAACGAAGACTGGGGTGATCAATTTTACGAATTCATAGCACTACAAGCGATTCAAGCTTTTCAAAAAGCGCCTTATGACTCAAGCCTATCCCCTCATATTTTAAGTGATAAGACCCTTCCGGTCACACCTTGTCTCTGTTTGGACATCGATATAGCCGTTCATTCGCACACCTTTAGAACAAGGCTTGCCATCACCCCCGAAATGCGCCTTTCGATCAAAGAAAAATACACCCCTAAGACGATCGCCTACCCTCAAGGGTTAAGTGAAGCTGTAACAACGACCTTGCATGTGACTGTCGGAAGCACAACTCTTCTCAAAAGTGAATGGAAGAGTATTGTCCCCGGAGACTTCCTACTTCTGGAATCCTGCTCCTATGCACCAAGTGATGAAAAAGGGAGAGTTGTTCTCACCGTCAATAACCACCCTATATTCAGGGCCAAAATAAAAGATCGCAGCCTCAAGCTGCTGGAATATCCCTTACTTCAAGAGGTTCAAACTCCCATGGCAAAACAAGAAGACGACGAATTTGATGATATATTTGAAACTGAAGATGAATCGGCTTTGGGCGAAGACCAAGTAAACGAAGACCAGGATCTTGAGCCGGGACTTGAAGGTGAGACTTCAG
>CAZOAX010000144.1:5807-6116 GCA_964577735.1 uncultured bacterium | reverse complement strand
CACAAGGGCAACAAGTGTTCATCAACCAACCATTTTCCAAGTTGATGACCTATCTGAAATATGATTTCACCCTTGAAATAAAAGAGAACATTTTAAGAAATCTTCCTCCTCTTTCTGATAAAGAAAAAGCTTCCTTGCAAAACTATCTGAAAGATAGCCCTCTTGAGTTAGTGGCATGCATGGATAAAACCGTTATTCTCAACCATCTACTTTACCTGAAGAGCATCAAAAAGACGTCCAAGCTATTTGATGAGCTTTGGTTAACAGTTTTGGATCAAGGAGTTGCTCTGATTCCATTTTATCAGGATC
>CAZOAX010000144.1:0-5797 GCA_964577735.1 uncultured bacterium | reverse complement strand
AGACTGAAACTAAAACAAAAGATTGGGGCGATGCACTTATCAAACAAGGGAACTTGAAACAAACAGAATTGACCGCCATTGAAGACATCCTGTCCCGCACAACGCTCATTCACACACCACGCGACAGGTTAAAAGATTATCTTGAATCCATTTACAATGAGAAAATGACTGATAATATGCTCGAAGTATATTTCAAATCGACACTTTCATCATTTTTTATTAAAATCCCACAAAATGAAAAATTTCAAGACCATTACCTGCAGTTAATCTTTAAACTGTTAAAGCTTGGTATAAAAGCCAAATTACATAAGTTTGAGGCACTTGCCTCATTAAAGGATATTTTAACATATGTCCCCTATGTCCTTGCCACAAGTGACGCATGCGATCCATTGCTCCATCTGATGGAAACCTTACCTCTTGTCGATTACGGTTCGAACAGTTTTTATCATGAACAAAACCTCGTCAGATATAGCCTGATCAACTCATGGATAGAGACCGCCCCTTATGGAGGTCGATTCGAAAATCACAAAATTCCAAGCTTACCTTACGTAGCTATGAAAGCTGCCTGCGACTTTGCCCATCAATTTAAATTGATCACATGCCAATACATTGAAAATAAAGCCACGAAAGAAGAATTCCAATTAGAAATTCAATCGCTATCAAGCTCAGCTAACGAACAGTTCAAATCAAGAGAACTCAAAGGACATGAAGACCCCGGCTTGATATGCATCGAGGATCTTTCCTACCTATTAAAATTTAATGCCAAGCGCAAACGTCTATATGAGGCCTTTCATTATATACTTAAACAGCGCCCGGTATCCTCTTATATCCTCAATCAGCAAACCTATCTTGAGATTAGACAGAAAGTTGAAGATCAAATCCTTTCAAAGGCTAAACTTTTAGAAAAAAATAAGATTGTATATTCACAGCTCCTGAAACACTTTACGGTTACGGTTCTTGATCCCCTATTCAAATCAGGAACGTTGCAAAACCTCCACATTCAAGATCCAATTTTAGATGCACTTGAAAGTGATTCACTTCCTCCATTCGTGAAAATGGAATTAAAACATGCCTATTGCACTATACAACCCCTTAATGATCAATATGTATTTAACTTATACATCGTTCAAACCCTGACAAGTAACATCGCTTTTGATCTTGCTCAAATCCAAGAAAAAGACATGGAGGCCCATTTAATGAATAGGTCTGCCATCCTTACAAAACTAAAAAATTCCCTAAGCAACAAAGTTGTAGCTGAAGAATTGAACCTCATTCTCAAAAGAGCAGGTTTGACTCTTTCAGAAGAAAACGTAAGAAAGCTGATTGCGCATCTCGAAAGATCCTTAAGCATGAAAATCCCCTACAACATTCAGAACATATGATCCCGCAAGTTACACAGCACTCAAACCAACCTTTTACAATTCCTTCAATCCCTTATTTAGAAGGTCTTGATCTTGTCGAAAAACTGAAAAAAATAGGTTTGATCGATAACCAATGCAATCTCCTCTTCACCCCCTCATCCATCCCCCGAATCAGTCCAAAAGGGCAATCCCGATTCAATCAATTGATGGGAAAAGAAGTCATTGGCTGTGACGCAAATGGCGAAATCATTTTCCGCATGAAAGAATCAGAATACATAAAAGGCTTTGCTGATTTTCTAATACCAACAGGAATAAAAATTAAGACCTACTTAAGAGGAGGTTATGCAGCGTATGTAGCAGACTTAGATGAATATTTAAACTACTTAATACAGGAATTCTGTGGCTCAAATCCTGGAATAGAATCGATTGAAGAAGAACCTCACGATGTCGATCTCTTTGATTATGTAGTCAATGATGGGATCCCTCCGACAGCTCTTCGAGCCTATTTTACCGAATTTCTAAACCAAAAGGACATTAAGTTCCTTCAACTGCTGATCCCAAAGGTCTCCCCTCTTTTTCCTCACCCGGAAAATTACGTGCTCTTCACACTCGGCGATGAATCCTTTCAAACGGATCGGATTATTGGCCGACTAATCCATGAGTACCTCTTTACCCGTGATGACATCCGGATTGAGATCACAGGTAATCAGATCAGTATTCCTGAAAGCGCCGGTAATTTTTGGCAAATGCTGATCGACCGCAAGCTAAAAATTGTGAGAACAGAAAGTTGGCACGAAAAAGATTTCAGAGCCGGACTTGCTGCCCTGCAATTTTCCCTCGACGGTCATATCCTGATCGAAAATAACTGCACGCTGATGAGTATTTTCTGCTATGCACTCTCCACGGGATCAGATAAGATCTTTCAAGCTGCTATAGACCGCGCCAAACTTCATAGCAAAAATAAACCTGAATTTCTATTGAGCGTACTGACAGCTTACTTGAATGCAGCGAAAAAGATGGATCTTTGCATACCCGCCAAGCATCTGCAAATATTGACAAAAGAGATCGGCGTGGCCGCATTATTTGAACAGAATCTTCATTTGTTAGTGGATGACGAGCTTGAGCTCACCCCGTATGAGCGGGTCCAATTTGAGCTTGCGTTTCAGAAGCCTTTAACCCCTCTTACTGAGTCCTTGAGAGATGCGCTTGTAAATTACCTAATCAGTGAAGATGATATTAAACCTCTTACGAAACTTCTTGCTCCATGGATGTCACCACGTCCAACCAAAGCAGGATGGATCAAAGCTCTCTTTACTTACTCTTTTAAACATGGGCGTAAAGTCTGGCACGCCTTAAAGACTCAAATGGATGAAAAAACAAAATGGACGGTATTCACAGAAATCATTGATCAAATAGCCCCTCACTTTCCGAATAATGCCTATGTCTTGATCGAGGAAGAGCCTATCTCTAAAGACATGCGATCGATCCTTTTAAAAAAAATTATAAAAAATCCTTATTTCAGCCTTCAGACATCTGTCCGCACCATCGAAGAATTTATAACAGAAAATGATCATAATCCCAATCATCATGCATTCATTTTCCGAACGCTTGAACAACTTCCGCAAAAAGAAGGGTTCATGCTTGGTCAAAAATTACCTCCCTCTACTAGACTGCATCAATTGCTTGATCGTCTCATTGTCTTGAATAAGCAACTGATCGAAGGAGCAGCTGATTGGTTTCTCGGGACTTCACCCTCTTTAGAAAGAGTCGAAGCGTTATATCAAAATCTTATCGCTAATCAAGAAGTCTCTAATCTGCTTCTTAAGTGGATCGATTGGAAAATAGCTCTTGGAGAAAAACAAGAAGCCATTTTTCTTTTTCAAAAATACAAGAGCCTATTTAAAGAATGCCCTGAAACATACACGCAATACATCAAACAATTAAGACTTAATGATCTGGCTAAAGAATGGATTAATTCCTTTCCTCTTCGCTTGAGAAAAGAGCAAACACTCCTGTTCTTTTCCACGTATTCAACTGACGAGCTTCCTCTATTAAAAGCCATCTGCTCACTTCCAGGACTTGCTGAAAAAGAAATCTTTGAAATTCTTTCTTATAAGGGACATTCCCTCTACTCACAGTTATCCGTTGCAGAACTTTTGCCTCTTTTAAACTCCCCTGGAAAAGTGGAAATCTTAAAAACGTTAGAAGGATTTTCATTAAGCAAAAAAGACTTGTCCTTGATTCAAAATTTCATGGAAAAAAATCCATCTTTAACTTTAGATCTTGTTGCAAATCTGATTTCTAATGCCGAATTTTTACCTATTGCAATTGAACAATTGATCCAATTAAAAATTACCAAAACCTCTGTTGCAAATGGCGAGCTGTTCTCTTCTCTCTGGCAGCAAGCTTTAAATCAAGCAAATCCCTATGCCCTGATTCCCTTTTATAATGACCGTTTATGGGTGAAATCGATCTATGGAAAAACATCTGATGTGGAAACAAAAAAATGGGCAAAGATTCTTATCAAATCCACAAAACTAACGGAACCGGATAAAGCTGTCATCCGCAATATTCTCTCGCGAAATAAACTTCAGTTCACCCCGTTGCATGTAGTTAAATCATATCTTCAGACAATGTACAACCTGAAATTAATACCAGATGAAAAAGTAAAGACTTATTATCTTGATACGCTCGATCCCTTCTGCAAAAGTATTCAACATGATTCTAGTCTAAGATTATTCAACTTGAGACAACTCTTCAAGGTATTTCAAAATGGAATACAAACAAAAATTCTTACAGATAAAAACTTTACCACAATTAAAAGTCTTTTCCGTTATTTGTCACCTGACGTATTTGATCCAATATTCCATTTTTTACAATCAATGCCTCTTATCGATTATGGGAATGAAATAGACAATGACCACTGGAATGAAAGAAAGAATGAGTTCCTGGAAGAATGGATAAAAGCTAAAGCTATAGTTGAGAAACAAACATTAAAAGTTATTCCTTATAAGCTTTTGAAAGCATCTTTGCAATTTTCCTATCAATTGAAAGTGATAACAGAACAATTCATTGAGAACAGGGCAACGAAAGAAGAATTTCAACTAGAGGTTCAGGATCTGGCTAAAGAGATAAATGAGACATTTGCATCCCAAGAACTTCTAGCCCATGAGGACCCTTATTTAATTTGTATTAATGATCTTTATTTATTTTTAATAAATAACCGAAAAAAGACCTATAAGGCATTCCAATATCTTCTCACGCATAGAACCGGAACGTGCATTGAAGAAAAAAAACGCTGTATTAATGAACGAAAGATGACTGAAGATTTCATTCAATCTGAGTTCAATCTAGTGAAAAAAAACCGATCATTTTTTAGTATTTTTATACGTAGTATGCACGGTCATTTGAAAAATTATCACAAAACCTGTTCATTACAAAAACTTCTTATTCAAGATCCTATCTTAGAGGCATTTATGACCTTACCCGAGATACCAAGAATTGAGTTAATTGACTTGTGGGCGTCTGAATTAGAACAGTCTCAATCTCCTTACGCTATCCATCATGCAAAATATATGCAAAGCGTTCTGAATTATCAAAGACAGAGTGTAAGCAAAGAAGAAGTCAAAGCCTTTATTGAAGATCAAATTGAAAAATTGTATCTGGTAAAAGATGCCTCTTTAGATGATAAGGAATATGAATGCAAAACGATCTATCAAAGTGCACTGCCCCTTTACCCTAAGTGGGAGTTTCCTTCTGTTGTAGCAAAGCTCGAAAAATATTTAGGTAAGGAAATCACGGCGCTTTTTTTTAAAAAGACCCAACCGAAAAAATTACCTCTCATATCCTACTTAAAATCGATTCAAAAGGAACAAGAGATAACAGAAGACAACCTTTTAAATATTTTTCATGATACGACGGTCCTCTTTGCACAAAACATCCAAAAAAGCGAATTGCCTCAACCGCATCTATTTAAAACCACTCTCCATCTGATCAAATTGGGAATCGAATCAGGCGAGATCTTCGCGCATTACTTCACTTTGCTTGGAACGATGATATCAAAAGCGCCTGAATATATTTTAAAGAAAGAAAATGAGGTCATATTTGATCCTTACCTTGATTTGATTAAATCATTAGAACTGACAGACTTGGGCGATGAAAACTCTAATCGTGAGCTGGATAGACAAAAGCTTGAATTTTTAGACCATTGGATGAATCAACTACAAAAATCGAAAGACCCTCTGCTTGCAGCGTACGGCAATAAGAATATCGTGATGATAAACATGAGCTATGAAGCTATACAGATCACCCAAAACCATGTAGAAGAATTCAAATTAACAGCCGAAAAATTCATCGACAAAAAAATTAGTCTTAGAGAGCTTAAAACTAACCTAAATAATTTATGCAAGGAACTCGCTAAGACAATTCATCTCGAC
>CAZOAX010000143.1:0-6152 GCA_964577735.1 uncultured bacterium | reverse complement strand
ACATCTCCCTGAAAATGGAATTTTTCTTCTTGGAGCAGGCTTTGAAGCCGTTTAAAAAAATTGGCTCCATCCATGTTCAATACTTGTGTTATCGGCGCTGTTTTTCCATCGACGCCGGGCTTAACTGGAACATTTGTAGGCGGCGTATACGCTGTTCCCCAAGCACTTAATGGAGTCAGTTTGAATTGCTCTTGCAACTTATTAACAGCGGCATAGTCTGAGGGGCCGTTAGTTTGAATGCGTCCTAGTACCCACACGATATCTGTTGGCGATTGAATCCCCTTTACTCCATCAGGCAAGGTTCCTTTCCACTTTGGGCCGGTAATGGCAAAATCAGCTTTGCCACCACCTGTTGTTCTTGTACCAGGGGAGAAAAAGACATTGGTCCATTCATCCAACATCGGAAATAAATAATACCGATCCCCCATTTCAGGAACCGATAGGATCATAGGCTCTTTGCTTAAATCAAGCCAAGCTTGAGAGTAGAGCGTATCGGCATTCGGACTGACCACTTCAGTAAAAGTAGCGTCGGGGAAGGTTTTTTTATATAGGAATTGGTTGATCGGCACTTTTGTCTCAGTCAATGTGGGTGTATCAGTCAAAACATCCTTTGTGACATCCATCAACACAAGAGGAAAGCCATAGATGTAGGCATTCATGACGTCTTCTTCCGCCGCATTCAGATTCAGCATGGCTAAAAGACCTAATATTATTTTTTTCATGGCGCCCTCTTTTATATTGGCTATAAATTTACATTTAACTATTTAGTTTAAATATAACAACTACAATTATTATAAGGAGCCTCCATGCCCCTGATACAAATTCATCTGATAGAAGGCAAATCCCCTGAATACATCGAAGCTGTCCGGGACGGGATCCATAGTGCCTTGATGACCTCATGGAATATCCCTGAACATGACCGTTTCCAGCTTGTAACCGAGTACAAAAAGGACCACTTTCACATCGATAAAACCGTCTTCGGCGTCAAGCGTTCGGATGATGTGATTGTGATTTACATCACATCCCGCCCGCGCACTGAAGCTCAGAAGAAAATGCTATACCAGGAGCTTGTCAAAGAGCTCGACAAACGGGCCAATGTACGCAGTGAGGACATCTTTGTCACCATTGTGACCGTCGGTCTTGAAGATTGGTCCTTTGCAAATGGAATCGCCCAGCTCACTGACCCGACGCAAAAGCCTTGATTCTTTTAAATAAACCCTTGTTTCCCGTTCATTTATCAAGATAAAACATCCTCGCTCATCATGAAAAGGAGGATTATCCCATACCTCAGGGAAAAAGATGTTTTTACAAAGTTCCAGCATCAGCTCATTTGCTTCTATTTCGATGTATTCTTTCAGTTCCGAATGCTTGGGGTCATTTAATCGTCTAAGGATACTTTTTTGCATGCAAGAATCAAAAGCGACTTCAGCTTCAACCATCGCATCGGAGTATTCGATCTTTACACTTTTTGCAAACTGGTTGAGGAGCAATGCATCAAAACCCCTTCTACCATTTTCTCCAAGTTCATCAAGTATGTTCGGCCACACGCCAGGCAACAAACTTCCTAGAAGATACTTACAGGCATCTTGCGGAAGAGCGTCTTCAATGATCTTGATCTGCTCTTCCTTAAGCTCTTTAAGCTTGATAATAAGCGCTTGTTTCCATTCTTCATTTACATCAAACTTAAAGCGTTTTTTACTATTGACAATAGAGCCTGAACTAAGAAATCGAATAAGATTTAAAAATGTAGATTGGATCTGATACTCTTCCTTATTCAGGGATAATTGAAAAATAGCATTAAGCAATTCCTCACTTACTTTTTCTGCATGGAACACACATGAAGATCCGTTCACAGAATAGACATCTTTTATCTTCATTTCTTTGATCAATTTTTTCATTTCATCGTTCGGCTGCAATAGAGCAGATACAATTTTATCCGCATAAGGGCCCCTATAAGACATCTGTGGTAAAAATGTATGTTTTTTCATGCTTCTCACAATATGTCTGATACACTCTTTCCATTGCATCTGGTCGTTAACATTCACCGCAATCAAAGCAGCGAGTACTTCCTGATGAAGCCTATAGAAAGTCACTGTCGATGCATTTTTAATCGTAAACAGTCGTCGGTCAAGATCAGTCAAAGCAATAAAAGCCGTCTTTTTTAGGATGTTGCTGGATATCTTTTTCTTGCTGATGATCTCTCTAAAAGCCCCTGTTAACACATGGTCTAAAATCAGATATTTTCTTGGATCCTTCTGATAAACTTCAGCTTGAAATACCGGCCCTTTGAATTTGACAAGCAGGCGTTTCAAAAGCTCTGGATCGTCCAGTTTCTCTTTAAAATCCTTACACACAAGCCGATAAGCATTGAAAACCTTTAAAGAAGGCGTCACTCCCAAAAAGAATGGAATGGTTAAATCACGCGGCCACTGCCTAATCGATATCGACATAAACCCTCAAATTTTACATCGATAGTAAACCAACCCGAAAGCAACCGCAAGGTTTCCTTGCGGTCTATTATGCGGCAAAGCCGAAACCGAGGGCTTTTATGGCACAGCAGAAATGCAGCGCAGGCCCGAGGGCTGTATTAGAGCATACGCCGTCGGGCCGAGCACGCATTAGTGAGCGTCCTATGACGCTCACGATCGGCAAAGCCAGAAAAGCCCCACCCTCCCTTATTCGGAGTCGTGGGCTGCGTTGACGACGAGTGCTGCTGCTACGCCACCGAGAAGGTTTGCGACGATAAAAATCCAGAGATTGGACCATGCGCTTAGGTTCAGGATTGAAGCACCTAAGGCCACTGCTGGGTTAAATGCACCACCTGAGATGGATCCGACGGCATAAGCACCGACAAGAACAGTGAATCCAATGGCAAGTCCAAAGTAGGAATTGCCGGCAGTCGCTCTTACAGTTGCAACGTTCAATACAACGAAGCAAAGAGCAAAAGTGAAGAGAAATTCAGCAAGAAGGGCTTTTGTTGCATCGAGGTGCAAAGGAAGCGCTGTACTTTCACCTTTTAGATAGAGAACTGTAAAAGCGGCAAGAGCAGCTCCGGCTAATTGCGCGCCCCAGTAAGTCAGCATATTTTCAAGAGAAATCTTTTTGCGAAGAAAAACTGCAAGGGAAACAGCCGGATTGTAATGACCACCTGAAAGATGTCCTCCAGCAAATACCATGACAGCAAGCGCAGAACCAATTGCAAGCGGCGCCCAGAATTCAGGTGTATTGGTATTGATCACTGTCATACCGACAGTCAGCATCAAAAAGAACGTTCCGATAAACTCGTACACAAGTTTCATATTTTTTCCTTAATAAATGGAAAACGCCTCATAAAAGAGGCGCTTTCCGATTGAATTTTAGATGGGACTATTTCTTAGCAATTGCGTCTTTGATCAATGTGATGATCCCTGTCAAAGCGCCACCGCTCACACCGCTGACTGCGATATTAGCAAGAAGAGTTCCGATATCGAACTCAGAGCCTGTTGCAGGAGTCGCTGCAGCTGTCGTTGCTGCATGGGAAGAAGCAATTACGCCAAGCGCTTTTAAGATAAAATCACCAGCGCCACCGCCGATAAGTCCTGCAATTGTATTGAATAGAGGCCCAAGGTTTTTTTCTGATGTAGCTGCACCCGCAACGTTACCGCCAACAGCACCGCTAACAAGAGAAATAATAAGGTTCACGATATCCATGAAAATAACTCCCTATGGTTTTGGTTTCTGTTTTCGACAATTAATAATCTTTATTTTAAATTCAACAAAAAAGTGATTTCCATGATCGATGCAAAAAATACAGTTCCATTTTTTCGTTATGCCTTTCAACCCAGGAATCCCAATCTTCCTGTTCCCGTGATCGCACACATTGTTTCATTTACTGATTTTCAAACAGCAGCCCGCTGCAGCCTGCTTGATAAAAAATGGAATATGATCACCACTTGTCGAACATTCTGGAATACCGTCTGGAAAAATACTCGCCTTACCGAATATTTGAATGGCCATTACTATTCATCTGCAGGTTATAGCTATAGGGTAGTGAGCGAAAGGTTTTCTAAAGCCTATCAATTCCAGGCCGCAATCGCAGCATGTGTAAAATGTAATGAAATCAACTCGCCTTATGCAGCCATGGGCCTAAGAGAAATTTGCAAAAGTCTCTGCAAGATAAAAAACTACCCACTTGCATTAGAGTGCCAGGCACTTGCCAAGCACTATTATGCTGACTGTGGACATGAGGCTATGGGCCATATCCTTAATAGTCAGGTGAATGATGAGGATTTTTGTTATCAATACGAAGAGCTCATTTTATCCGCTAGCACTTTACTTGAAGAAAATAAGGAATACGGACTCAAAGCTCTGATCGCGATCGCAAAAAAATTGGCAGACATGCAGAAGTATGAGGAAGCGTTCACTTGCGCAAGTATAGGCATTGATCATAATCTTGAAAAAGATCCTCACCATCCCTATCTGCAAATGGGAATGCATATGCTCACACTGAACGAGCACAAGAAAGCTAAGGATTATGCAGATCAGATGCCTTATCCCCCAATAGATCTTTATGCAGATATTGCCGTTAAGCAAATCATAAATGAAGATGTAATGAATGATATATTTATTTACATTGAGTCAGACATTGAAGCGGTCATAAGAACATGTGAAAAAGTCATATTCGAGTTAATTGATCAGAATGATTTATATTCAGCAATGGGATGCACAAAGCTCCGTTTACAATTACCGGAAGGAATATTTAAGTTTAAGGTTGCTCTTTCCAATAAACTAAAAGCTATTGGCATTGACCCTAAACCATTTTTTAAAATCAATAACACCTAATCTCGCCTTTCCAAGTGGAACAAGGGAATTATCTTTTAATTTGGATCCAAAATATTGCGCATCTTCACTTGATACAATGGAACGAGTATCTTCGATTTCCTTTAGATATTGGCCAACAGCTTCAGAAAAAAGCAACCGATCAGGTCCTGCGATATCCATAATACCATTGATAGGTTGTCCTAAAGCGACTTGAAATAAAATTTCAGCCACATCCTCTGCTGCTATGGGTTGAAGAAAAGCGTTTGGCAAGTTCACCGTTTGTCCAGATGTTCCCCCATCCGCAATGCTTCCCAAAAATTCAAAGAATTGAGTCGCGCGTACAATTGTGTAAGGAATACCGCCGTTTTGAATCAACTTTTCCTGGGCTACTTTCGCACGTAAGTAGCCACTTTCCGGCACTCTGTCTGCACCTACAACAGAGAGTGCAACATGATACTGGACACCTGCATCTTTTTCTGCAGCCAGAAGATTTCTGCCGGAAGTTTCAAAGAAGTTTAAAACAGCCTTATCTTCAAATGAAGGTGAATTAGCTACATCCACTACAACAGCTGCTCCTTTTAACGCTTCTTTTAAGCCCTCTCCTGTCAAGGCATTTACTCCTTTTGAAGGAGAGGCCGCAATCACTTCATGATCTGCAGCTTTAAGTTTGTTCACTAACTTGGAACCAATTAATCCTGTCCCACCAATTACGACGATTTTCATAGATCCTCTGACATAAATTATTTAAATCTATATACGTAAGTTTATGGAAAATCTAGAAATACTTTTCTTTTTATTGCTTTCGGCTGTCTTAATGGTCGGCATTGCTCAAAAAATTAATGTCCCCTATCCCCTTATTTTGGTATTAGGTGGAGCTGCGATCAGTTTTATTCCAGGACACTCACACATTTACTTTGATCCGAATCTAGTTCTCCTAATCGTCCTACCGCCTGTACTTTACTATGCAGCCTTTGGTATCTCTTTCCGAGAATTCCAGGGAAATTGGAAGAATATATTCTCTCTTGCTCTTGGTCTTGTCGCTTTGACAACCCTTGTGGTTGCCATTATCTTCAAATGGCTGTTTCCAGAGTACTCATGGGCGCTTGCATTTGCTTTTGGCGCCATTATATCTCCCCCTGACGCTGTCGCTGTCACCTCAATCCTCAAGCGCTTTTCCATCCATTCCCGATTGGTCACGTTATTAGAGGGAGAAAGCCTTGTCAACGATGCATCGGCCATCGTTATCTATAAAATTACACGTGTTGCCCTACTAACAGGTGCTTTATCCTGGAGCGACGGCATAGGACAATTCTTTTATGTCGTAAGCGGGGGGATCTTCATTGGTTTTGTGC
>CAZOAX010000142.1:0-6163 GCA_964577735.1 uncultured bacterium | reverse complement strand
GGCTTGCCTTCTATGCCGAAATGTTTGGCATGCATATTGAGCATGCTCTGGAAGAGTTAAATGATATTCCTTTTCTTCTTATTCATGGTGAAAAAGACAATCTGATCACTATCCGGCATTCTGAGATGTATGCAGAAGAACGAGGTAAATCCAAGTCGTCAACTGAGTTTCTACGTCTTCCTGAAGGGGATCACGATTTTACGTTTACCTCCGAACGGTATTTTGCAATCGAAAAAACTGCGAAGTGGTTTGAGGAGAATTTAATTTGATAAGCGATCTTGAAATTGAAAGATTAAGCTATCATCCTAAAACCCCTTCCCAGTTAGATTCCTTTATCCATTTAGTTCCTGAGTCGCTTGAAGAGTTGCCTGTCGATCCGGAAATTTCCCCTTTTTTTAATCACCTGAAAAATCATAGCCTTTTGGGTTTTAAGCATAGTTCTGAAGGCTTTTCAACAGCATTGAATGTAGGAATTGTCTTTTCTGGCGGGCCTGCATCAGGTGGGCACAATGTTGCAGCCGGGTTATATGACGCGTTGCAGAAATTCAATCCGGCAAGTCGTCTGATCGGCTTTATAGGTGGACCTGCAGGCATTGTGGCCAATAATTGGTGCATTCTGGATGAAAAGAAGATCGCAACCGTTCGCAATCAAGGGGGCTTTGATCTGTTAGGTTCAGGAAGGACCAAGATCGAAACTGAGGAGCAACTTGCAAAATGCAAGGAAGCCTGCGAGCATAACTCACTGGATGGTCTATTAATTGTCGGTGGCGATGACTCTAATACCAATGCGGCGCTTTTAGCAGATTATTTCCTTTCTACAGGCTGCAAGACCACAGTTGTCGGAGTGCCAAAAACCATTGACGGAGATTTGAAGAACGAATGGATTGAAACATCATTTGGTTTTGATAGCGCTTCGAAAACGTACTCTGAGATCATTGGAAATGTGATGACCGATGCAGAATCGCAAAACAAGTATTACTTTTTTGTTAAAGTGATGGGAAGAAGTGCTTCTCATTTGATTCTGGAATGCGCCCTTCAGACTTTGCCGAATCTGACTTTGATTGGAGAAGAGGTGAAGGAGAAGGGGACAAGCCTGCACCATATTATTCAATCGATCGCAGACTTAGTTGTTGAAAGAGCCGCTATTGGAAAGTATTCCGGGGTTATCCTTATTCCAGAAGGTCTTATCGAATTCATTCCTGAATTTAAAAAAATGATCGGTGAGTTGAATGGAAAACAGGATGCTTTGAGTTTGTCAAGTGAGTCGATGACATTTTTCCAGTCTTTGCCGAAGGATATTCAAAAACAATTATTTTTGAATCCAGATCCACATGGCAACATTCAGGTCTCTAAAATTGAGACGGAACGGCTTGTGATCGATCTTGTGGAAAAGGAACTGGCCAATCGATCGAATTTCACAGCGAAATTTAACGCGCAGCCTCTATTTGTTGGCTACGAGGGACGTTCTTGTCTTCCTTCTAATTTTGATAGCGACTATTGCTACACCCTTGGAATTACGGCCGCCCTTTTAATTGCCCATAAACAAACGGGGGTGATGGCTGTTGTGAGAAATCTTAAAGAGCCTGCGAAATTCTGGATCTGCCAAGGTGTGCCGTTGATCAGCATGATCCATATGACGCTCCGAGGCGGAAAACAAAAGCCCGTCATTCATCAAAATTTAGTGGATATAAACAGCTCACTTTTTCAAGCGTTCGAGGCTAAAAGAAATGCCAATAGATTAGTGGACAACTATCGCAATCCAGGCCCGATTCAGTTTTTTGGGCCTCCTGCAATTGCAGATAGGATAACAGAAACTTTAAAGGATAAAACATGACGCGATTTTTACTCGCACTGTTTGCAACAGCGGCCCTTGTCTTGATCACTCTTTCCATTATTTTCTTCAAAGACTCCTATAGAATCCTTCCCATTGGCAATTCAGACCCAAGACTAATGCCGTTATTTGCTGATTGGCAAGATTTTAAGGCTCCAAAAGGTGCTTTTGAGGCCTCATTTCCTACTATTCCCCAGCATGCCACTCAAACAGTAAGAGATCCCAAGACCCAACAAGTTAGAAATTACGACATGTATGTGGCTGAAAGGTCTAACGGAACTATATTTATGGTCAGCCTGATTGAGTTCCCAGGCTATACAGGCTCGCTTGAAGATTTAAAAAAGACCATTATCAATGATTTGCTTGTTTCAAATCCGCAAAACCAACTCAAGAGCATGACCGTTGGCATGTATAAATTATTCCCCATAATTGACTTTGTGATCACAAATAGGCTCACATCGATCAACGGTCGTATCTTTTCAGACGGGAATGTGATTTATTTGCTGTCAGGGATATTCAACAATGCTTTTTTCAATCAGGAAGAGTACGATCACTTTATTAACTCATTTGAATGGATGACGCCAAGATGAAAAAGATTCCGTTGCTTTCTCTATTGTTAGTACCAGCTTTGATCAGTGCCACAGGTCCCATCGTTCCATTTGGCGGATCCACATCCACGACGCCAGCGCCGGCACCGCATTCAGCTCATCCTTCATCTGCTGCGCCAGCTCCGGCTCAAGCGTCGCCTCCACCGCCGGCTCCTCATCCAAAGATTATCATTGCACCTTCAGATACAAGCCCTAAATTCACTCAAAATCCCGGGCCTTCTGCTTCCGGGCAACTTTTTTTCTATCCTGGGGTCATTTCTGCCAAGGATGGCAGCTGGGTTGGGGGGGATAATTTCGTAAACCTGTCCAAGTCAATTGCTGTTCAAGTGAATTTCATCAAAGCCGAAGGGGTGGAGATCTCTTTTGCTGAAGATAAGTTTCAAGGCCTTATTTCTTCCATTTTTGAGAAAAATGGACTTATTCCAAGCTCAAACACTAACCCGCCATTGCCATTCTTTAATTTGATCGTCATGATCTTCTCAACAGAAAGTGGTCTTGCAGCTGCTTGTCAGGGCCGGCTGTTTGAAAAAGTAGATGTCTCGCGTGTTGCTTTGAAAGATGAGGTGTTTCAAGCTATCACCTGGGAGCAGACCCATCTGACATTTAGTCCTTCTGATGAATTTGAGAAGATGCTGACGACCACCGTTGAAAACCTGACCACCACCTTCGTCACCCGAGTCGGCGCCCACCAATCCGTCAAATAAGAAAGTAAAGAGAATTAAACGCTCGTGCGTAGCCTAAAGGCACGCACTAGAGGCGCAAAGGCGCAAAGCCCTCGGCGGTCGCACGCATCTAATCCATTAAGTTAGACTTTTTGCGCTCTTTAGAGCGCAAAAACTGCTGTCCAGAAGAAAGTCCCTTTCTTCTGGAGAATTCGAGCTCCTTACAGCCGAAGGCTTTGCGCCTTTGCGCCTTTAGCGCGACACATTAGTGGCGTGCGAGCGTTTAATTATCCAATTAGTTAGTTTGAAATTGGGTTTTGCGGTAGGAGAGGAGGGGGAAGACGGCGGCGACGCACAAGAGTCCACTCAAGACCATCACGGATGGGGCTCCAAGTTCGGCGCAGATCAGGCTTCCAAGGAAGGGGACAAAGCATCCGCGGAGGCCGATAGCAACTACATTGACGCTTGTATAGGCCGAACTGTCTTTTTCCCCTGCAAACATCGGGCCTGACATGTTCCAGATCAGTTCATTGCCCGATTGCATGATCCCATAGCAGATGTACCCGCACCAAAGCCAGCTCATTTCCCATTGAGTGAGGATGAGGCAGGCAGGGAAAATAAATCCAAGTCCGGCGATCCAGCTGCTCAAACTGTAGATGTCGATCTTGTTCATCCACTTTGACCAGAATGGCGAGGCGAGGGCAAAACCAAAACCTTTGCATAGGGTTAAAGCGACAGCGATTTCTGTGTAGGAAAGATGCAGCGTATCAACGAAAAAAACAGGTAATGCTGGTTGAATGATCATCAGTCCGCATCCGACGATCATGGAGCCGATTTGGAACTTTCTAAAATCCGGGCGTGTCTTTAGTAAGCTCCATGCAGTTTTCCAGGGTTTCAAAAGATGGTACTTAAGATTGAATTTTTGGATTTCTGCTTTTTCTTGCGTTTCAGGAATGAGAAGACGGCGTTGAAAGAAAAAGGCCGTAAGGCCAAGAGTTGCAGCGATCGGAAAGAGCCAACGCCAGGCCTGGAAATATTCATCCAGCAAAAAACCGAGGGCAAAAGGGAGTAGTCCGCCTCCCATATAGCCGAATGCCTGGGTGTAGGAAAAGACTTTTTCCCGCGAGGTTTTTGGGATGTTCAGCTTTAAAATTTCCATCCAGGCCGGGACGATCCCAACGGCAAGCATCATATATAGTCCAAAAGCGGCAATGAAAAACCAGGGATTGTCTACAAAAGGAAAGAAAAAGAAGGGGAGATAGCCTAATACCCTTGCACATAAGATGTTAGAAACAAGGCGATCGGGTCTTGCGTTGACCTGCGAGCTCCAGTACATGGAAAGCAAGGATACGAGCGGTTTTAGGGCGATGATCGTGGCAAGCTGTAGGGGAGTGGCGTGCAAATCCTTATACAAAATGACGGGGAGCATGTTGTAAATTGCCCAGAAAGGAGTGTCCAGCACGCGTGTGGCCACATACGCTAGACGAGTTCTTTTTTGAAATTTGGGCGAAGTTCCAGGGCTTGTCATTTGTTCCGGATTTGCATTTATGTAACGTAGTTTAACGTATTTATAAAACCCTTGCAAAACTTATCTCGATGTTGGTAAAATCAAATTGAATGCATGTTTAGGACGCTTCCTTTGGGCCAATCTTTACTAAGTCATCTTCCTCGGTATTTCCACCAAGATAAGTGTGAGTAGCTCAGGTATTGCCTTAAGAACTTGCCAGGTTTTGTTAGATCCGGCTAGGAAAATCGATCCTCTACATGCTTTAGAACACCATTAGGAGTAATTTAAATGAAGAAAATATTTGTTGGCAATTTAGCCTGGCGAGCCTCTGAAGAGGATTTGAGAAAGCTTTTCGAAGCACACGGTGAAGTTGTATCTGTTAAAATTGTAACAGATCAATACACTGGTAAGTCTAAAGGCTTTGGCTTTGTCGAAATGGGAACAGCAGAAGGCGCAGTTGCTGCTATTGCTGCTCTTAACGACCAGCCTTACCTAGAGCGTAACCTACGCGTTAGCGCAGCTCAAGATCGTCCTTCTGAAGGTCGTGGCCAAGGCGGCGGCGGATACGGCGGTGGTGATCGTGGTGAACGTCGTTCATCAGGTAGCTGGGGCAACGGTGGTGGCAGAGGACGCGACAGCCGATAGTCTTTTTCTTAAAAGTTGCAGTCTCTCTAGAGGGGCTGCAACTAATTCTTTTTCTTATTCTTTTCCATAACAAAACTTGCCCTTCTCTTAAAAACTTGCCCTTGCCCTTGCCTTTGCCCTTGCCTTCTTATTTTTCCCTTTCCCATAATATAAGGAAAGAAAACAGGGTAAAGGCAAGGGCAAAGGCAAGGGCAAGGGCAAAGGCAAGGGCAAGTGTGTTTAGGCTAGCTCCCCATGCAGGGTTTCATTGGTAAAGCCGTTGATGCGCACCTTCTGAAGCGTCCCGATCAAGTTGCTGTCCCCACGGAAGATCACCTTCTTCCAGCAACGTGTACGTCCTTTTATGAGAGCGCTATCTTTAAAGTTGTGGCTATCGACAAGCACCTCCACTTCCTGACCGAGCATCTTTTGCAGGTGCTTGATGTTGATCTCAGCTTGCAGGCTCATAAGCCTCTGCAGCCGCTCCTGCTTCACTTCTTCTGCGATATCATCTTTCCAGCGCATTGCCGGTGTGCCTTTACGGGCGCTATAGGCAAAGATGTAGGCAAGTTCATATTCGATCGATTTCATGACATCGTAGGTAGCTTGAAATTCTTCGTCAGTTTCTGTTGGAAAGCCCACAATGATATCTGTGCCGAGTGCGACATTGGGAACAAGGGATTTCAACATGGCAACTTTTTCAAGATATTGTTCCAGAGTATAGATACGGTGCATTTTTTTCAGAATGCGATTAGATCCGGCCTGAACAGGAAAGTGTACGAACTCACAAAGGCTCTTAAAGTCGCGTATCCCTTCCATAAGTTCCCGTGTGATGTCCACTGGGTGGCTTGTCATGAAACGGATCCGCTCCATGCCCGGTATTTTGTCTAATTGATACAGAAGGTCGTGGAAGAGGGTATTCCATTCCGGT
>CAZOAX010000141.1:0-6188 GCA_964577735.1 uncultured bacterium | reverse complement strand
GGCAAGGGCAAGGGCAAGGGCAAGGGCAAGGGCAAGGGCAAGGGCAAGGGCAAGGGCAAGGGCAAGGGCAAGGGCAAGGGCAAGGGCAAGGGCAAGGGCAAGGGCAGAAGGCTGTACAGCCTTCTTAATTGTGCATGAGGAAGATCAGGTCTTTCATGAGATTGTAGGCTTCCTGGAGCTGCAGGTCGTTCTGGCCAAATTGCTCCGGATTGTCAGGGTCGATGTCGACAGATTTTTTTTGAATTTCTTTTAGCAGACTTTGATAGTTTTTATCGTTGGTCAAGCGGTGATCTGAATTTTGCTTCAGCTGATCGATATAGGGGGCGTATGTTTTCAGTGGCTTTTGCAGATCGAACTTGTAAAGCTGGCGAATGCGCTCTCTTTGCAGAAATGGGATATCTGAAAGGTCGTCGTCAAAATTGCTTTTGATTTTTTCATTTTCAAGCGGATATTTGCCGAATTTTTCTCCAATATCAGAATAGGAGAGGACGCCGGGGACGGTGATGTCGCTTGAGACACCGGTCAATTGGGGCGTTTTACCTGAAACGGTGTAATAACGTCCTCGTGTGACCTTGAATTCCCCTTTAGGATTGATGTCACTGCTTTTTTCACCGGCAAGAGTGAAAGTTTGAAATGAGCCTTTGCCATAGGTGTGATCATCTCCGATGATGATCGCCCTGCCATAATCCTGCAGTGTTTGGGCCACAATTTCAGACGCTGATGCGCTTGCTCGGTTGATCAGAACAATCAACGGCCCGTCATATAAAGTGGTGGGATCCAGATCGCGTAGATGTTGGACATGGCCTGTGTCGTCTTTAATCGAAACAACCACCCCTTTTGTGATGAAAAGGCCGGTGACGGCCACTGCTTGGGAAAGCATGCCCCCTGAGTTGTAGCGAAGGTCTAGAATGACCCCTTTCACGTTGTGGTTTTCTTTAAGCCTATTGAATTCTTTGGTGAGGTCTTCAGCGGATGAGGAATCAGAATCCTGATAAAAAGAATAAAGACGTAAATAAACGATAATCCCATCGCCTATAGGTTCATAGGATCCTTCATAGCGTGTTTCTTTTAAGACGACTGCACCTCTTTTTAGGGCTATATCCAGTTTTTCTTCTTTTTTCTTTTCAGGATCGGCTTCGTCAGGAGTTTCTCGAATGACTGTAAGAGTGACCGGAGTATTCTCTTCACCACGGATCAGTTCAACCGCGTCTATAATGTCCATGCCAACGACAGGTTCACCGTTGACTGCGATGATCCGGTCTTTCATTTTAATTTCTTTAGAATTCGCAGCAGGGCCTCCTTCCACAATTTTAACGATGCTGAATCCGTTAATGTCATCTCTTAGCTGCGCCCCGATCCCAAATAGTTTTTGCTGCACATTAATCATAAATTGGGCGGCTTCTTCAGGTGTGAAGTAGGCTGTATGGCTATCTAATGAAGAGGCCAGCGCTTTAAGTGTGTAGGTCAATACAAACCGTTGTTTCAGTGCAGGGTCTGTTGTAAGCACTTCATCTTCATATTTGGTCTGTCTTTTGGCGATCCTTTGTAAGGCCTTTTCTTTTACATCGTCAGTGAGCTTTGAAGAGGATTCTACCTGAAGGGCTTTAATTTTAATGAGCCGGTCTAGCAGTTCTTCCTGTGATTTAGTCCAGGCAAGATCTTTAAATTCATCAGAGTTCACATGCTTAGGAAGTTGGGATAGATCTATTTTCTTTTCAAGCTCATGCCTTCTTGGAATAACGCTAGCAAGCTTCTCGTCGATTTGATAAAAAGTATCGAAGTTTTTTTTATCAAAGTCTGCAAGGATTTGGTCTAACAGTGCATCGCTTGGTTCGGTCCACTGGCTGATGTCCTCTTCGATAAAGTAGGTTTTGGTTGGGTCAAGCTCTTCCAGATAGTTAGTGAGAGTTCGTTTGATCAGTTCTTTATTTAGTTTTTTATGCGAGGCATGCGCTTTCATGATCAGTTCCATCTGATTATAGACATCAGAGGGTGTGATGTCTGGAAACTTCCCGTATAGCGATGTAGTCAGTGTCAAAAGAGCGATAAAGATATAGATATAGTGGTGCATTGATCCTCTAGAGTGTCTAGCTTTTCGAAGCATACAAGGAACAGTGTAAAAAATACAGCGCCAACTTTTTTAAGAAAAGACTTGTCAAGGCTCGATAGTTTTCGGCCTATATCACAGACGATCAATTAATAAAATTAAGGTATTTTAAAGATTTCTTAATTGTTTTACAAAAAATAATAAAAAACTTGGTCGATGTTTATTTTTAATTAAAAAAGCTATTGATTCTAATTCTTTTTTTGTGTACTATTAATCTCCGTAACACAAAATACTTTGCGAATTGGGCTAAAGCCGATTTGTGAAAAAAATAAAAATCATAAAATCGAATGGAAGAAGGATAAAATGAACCAAGTAAAACCACAAGAAAATAAGTTAGTCAGCATCACAGAAGCTGCTAAATTAAACAGAGTTACTCGCCAAGCTATTTATGTTGCGATTAAGCTCAATAAGCTCAAAGCTCGTAAAGAAGCTACAAGATGGTCGATCCATTTGGATGATCTTGCTGAATACAGAAAACATAAGTATTCCCGTGCAAAATCTATGCATAACGGAGAATTAGTATTTGACCACTCTAAAGGATATGTTTCTGTTAACCAAGTTGCCAAAATGCTAAACGTGCCACCGCAAAAGATTTACTACGCGACACGCTCTGGTAAATTAAAAGCCGTACGTAAAGGTGCAGCTTGGGTGATCTCAGTTGAAGACTTGAACGAATACAAAGAAAAGTTTCTTCAGAAGCGTCGTCGTAGAAAAGCTGTTTAAGCTTTTCTACTCAAAGTCACAAGTGTTTCGATGTGTCCTGTTTGAGGGAACATGTCGAAAGCTTGTGCTTTATCTAAATTAAATCCCTGTTCTTTGAATATACTCAAGTCGCGTGCAAGCGTTGCCGGTTGGCATGACAAATATACAATTTTTTGGATCTTGCTCTTAGCAAGAGCGTTTGTGACGTCCGGATTTAGACCTTCTCTTGGTGGATTCAAGATAGCAGCTTCAGGATTTCGATCTAAAAGATCCACGAGCTCATCTTCGACCATCGCAGCCTTAAAAATGGCATTGCCCACGTTGTGGTTTCTAGCGTTCTCTTTGGCAAGCTCAACTGCTTTCCTGTTAAATTCGATTCCAACGACTTCTTTGGCGTAGGGGGCTGCAAGAATACTTGTAATTCCGATCCCGGAATATAGATCGATCAGGAGCTTGACGTTGGATGTTAAAAAGAAGCTTTTAATTTCATCATAAATGAGGGCACTTTGTTCCGGATGGGCTTGTAAAAAAGCATCGGGATGCGTGACGAACTTTTCCCCGTTCACAATCAGGCTGGGCTTGATTTTTCCAAAGGTCATGTTGTCTCTCATGGAATTTCCGGAAATACCGGCAAGATGCTCTGAAATGTATTTTTTAGATACACTTGCAAAATTGGAAGGAAGTTTTTTGAAGTGGAAATTGAAGATATAGCGATTGTTTGAATCTTTTAATACTTTGACTTTGGCCTCAAATCTGTCAACTGGGATAAACTCATGGCACATCTGGTTTAGTGTAGAAAGGATTGTGTCTTCTTTTTTGCAAAAAATAGGGCATTCCTTAGCTTCTAAGATGGTTTTGTTGTCGACTGTGAAATATCCGGTCTTATAGCCTCTATCTCCCGGCTTCATTGTCATGGTGACATGCGTTCTGTAGTCCCATATTTTAGTGGCTTTGGATATGGAAACAGAAACGTCGGGGTAGACCCTTCTTAAAGCTTCTTCTACATTCAACCGTTTATATTCGCTTTGGGCCTCATAGGCAATGTGCTGTAGTTGACAGCCACCGCATGTGCCGAAATAAGGGCATAAGGGAGTGATGCGTTCTTTGCTTGGCGTAATGACTTGGATCAGCTCTCCTTCTGCATAATTTTTCTTGACCTTGGTCAATTTGCATTCGACTTGGTCTCCGGGAGCTGTAAAAGGGATAAAAACAACAAATTTGTCGTCCGTTCGTAAAATTCCATTTCCGCCATAGGCAAGTGCCGTAACGGTGCCTTTGAGGCTCATATCTGTTTTATACATAATCTTAAATTCAGGTTAAATTTGTTGGATCTCACGAATCAAAAGCTGAATGCTCGGCCCTTGATAGTTGTTGATCTGTGGTGTAAAGGCTACGCGGAAATTTTCATTTTTCTTCCGGTATTTAGCAATATGTTGCGCTTTGTTGAATGCCATTCCCTCCAGCAATCTGTCTCCATTTTCCAAAAAGAATTTTACGTGAGATTTGCCTATAATCTTGGGCGGCCATGTTTGATGCACGGTCGTATAAAATATTGGAGGGGGATTTTCATTTCCGAAAGGCTCAAGTAGTTTGATCGATTCCATGAGATCAAAAGTGAGGTCTTCAAATTTGACTTCTGCATCCAATACTAGTTTGGGAAGGACGTCTCGATCACTTAGCTTGGCATTTGCGGCGGCAATGAAATTGCGTTTGAATTCTTCAATGTTCTCGACCTTTAATGTGGCCCCTGCAGCAAAGTCATGGCCTCCGAAATTGATCAGAAGATGGGCATTATCTTTTAATAGATCCAAAAGAGGAAATTCGTGGATCGAGCGCAAGGATCCTTTGCCGATATCCCCATCGATTGCAATCATCATGGCAGGTCGATTGTAGAGCTTGGAAATGCGCGTGGAAAGGATTGCTATAATTCCTGGATGCCATTTGTCCGATTCCATGATGATGGCTTTATTGGACAAAATGTCAGGATTCTCTAGAAACAGACTCTCCACATCCAGAACCATCACTTTTTCGATTTTTTGACGTTCGACATTATTTAAATCAAGCTCGATGGCCATTTTTTCAGCAAGTGCTGTGTTGCGCACAAGGAGCATTTCAACCCCTTTCTGAGGGTTGTCAATGCGCCCGAGGCTGTTTAGTCTGGGGGCGATTTTAGAGGCGATGTCATAGGCGCTCAATTCTGAAAGGTCCACTCCTGCAATGGAAATCAGTTTTGCAAGCCCAATGCGCTTGGTTTTTTTCAGTTGACGAAGGCCGTAAATGACAAGGATCCTATTCTCACCTATTAGAGCACCCATGTCAGATATGGTGCCGAGGGCGACAAGGTCCAAATATCTTTTCAGGTCCACTTTTTTTGGGGAGATCATCTCTTCGGCAATGAGGTAGTTTGTCACACCATGGGCAAGTTTAAAGGCTACGCCTACACCAGTTAAATCCAAATTTGGGTAGGTGTTATTGATCAGTTTTGGATTTAAGGTTGCGATACAGTTAGGAATGGTGTCTGTCGGCTCATGATGGTCTGTGATAATGACATCAATTCCCTGTTCGCATACCTGAGCGATTTCAGCTGCTGCTGTGACACCGCAGTCGACTGTGATCATCAACTTGCAATTGTTCTTTAATGCGTATTCTAACGCTTCCACAACCAGACATTGTCTCCGCATGCCTCGTGTAGAGATATAGAAAAAGACATTGGCTCCGATGAATTGAAAAAATTCGACTAAAAGAGCCGTTCCAGTCATTCCATCGACGTCATTATCGCCGTAAATCAGGATGCTTTCTTTATTTTGAATGGCTTTTGCGATCCGCTCTACAGCAGTCGACATTCCTTTTAGGAGAAATGGGTCATGCAGGTCAGGAAGTTTGGCGTAAAGATAATCATGAATAGCTTCCAGTGACTTAAAGCCTCTTGAGGCTAAAACTTGGGCAATGACAGGATGAACCCGAAACTCTTTGATGATTTTTTCAACAAATTCAGGATCGTTTTCAGGGTAGATCCATAGCGGTTCATCAGCCGGCTGTAAGGACGATTGCATTAAAGGTTCTCCGGATTAATTTCCTTCTCACAAAGGATTAATCCTAGATAAAAATATACGGGGAAGCTGTCATCAATAAGCCATAAAAAATGGGTAGCATCAAAAAAAAACTTAGCGGTAGGAGGAAAACCTGCCAAAAATTCTAAGTGCTATGTGGGTCATATGGCTTCTATTGATTTATGTGCTCATACCTCAAGTTTAGGAGTTCCGAAAATTCTTTATCTAGGTCTGACCTAATTTTAACTACTTAAGAATGAAAGTCAAGTTGAACTTGAATCGATAGTTAGAATGCAGATCTTACCACCGAGGCACTGAGCTCACTGAGA
>CAZOAX010000140.1:0-6217 GCA_964577735.1 uncultured bacterium | reverse complement strand
GCTTTAGTTAATAATGAACTATCCATTATCTCAACTGAACTTGGAAAAAGCACTCAAATTGCAAATAATGTTCAAAAAACAAAGTCATTGAAAAATGAAACAAAGCAAGCAAAACTGAGTTTTTTAGGAAATTGGATTTGCAGTGCCGGAGACCATCTTTTAGAATTGGCCAATATCGCAAAACCAATATTGGATTTAGTTCCAACGCAAATCTCTCTAATCCCTATCGAAACACCTTTAACAACAATTGCAAACACAATAAAAGGAGGCATCGATCTAGCCGTTGGATATAGCGATCAATGTAAAATCAATCAATCAAATGAAATTTTTAGAGGGCTTACTCCAAAAAAATTAGAAAAACTCGCAGACGAAATCGCTCGTAAAATCGCATTCTCTTATGAAGAACAGATTCAGCTGTTATCAAAAGAAGGGGCCATAAAGTTTGCTGAATATGCTCATAGATGTATAGCCGGCGCACTCTTGAACGGTTTATATTCAACTCAAGATGATCTAGCTACTGAAGCTTGGCTAGCAGTTCGCAAACTCAGCACAGCACAAAATAAAACGATCCTATCCTTTCGGCTCCCGCTAACAAGCGTTTCCTTAGAAGGAGCACAGGATAAGACGTCCTTCAAGGCAGATGACCTGTACCGCAACTCTGGAATCGCAGTAATTGATGGGAATGGCAAAGAATACTGCTCCCTAAAACCAAATGAAAACAAAAAATTCGGATACTTCCTCGTTTCAAAAAATCAACTTGCAGCCTATTTCCCTGAATATACCAAATTCACATCAGCCCCAAACCAATCACCACAAAATCTAAATGAAAATAACGTTTGCGAACTTGGAGAAAACCAACTCGATCATGTTCTCCATCCTTTAATGGATAGAGTGGCAAAACTCGAGCAGGCCATTAAAATTCGTGAAGCAGAAGAAATTGCAAGGCGTCGACAAGCTAATCAAGAACTAATTCAACAATCAAAAGAAGTTAATGAGCTGAAAAAACTGATAATTGAAGTGCAAAATGGTAAACCCGTACCTATTAGCAATATTACACAAAAACCAAAAGCAACCGCTAAATCCCTACCCCGACCTACCAATCTTCATATCTCCTTAGCTGAAGGACCCATGAGGCTGCAAAATGTCGATAATAGTTGCTATATGAATGCAACATTACAAGCGTTGTGTAGAATCCCTTCGATCAGAGAAGTCATAAATCAAAAACACAATGTAGATACAAAAGGCATGAACGAGTTACAACTTGAAGAAGAACCGAAAAAACAACTTGTAAGAGAGGCATTATTTGAAGTCCTTAATAGCTCTTCGATAAATTTGCCAACGAATCTGATTAACTTACGTAAAGCTGTGTTTAACTTTCATAATTTTGTAAATGCAATTAATGATACTCAAGACGCTAAAGAATTTATGGAAGCAGTGTTAGAGTGCCTGCCGGGCACTCGCTTTTCACTCATTGAGAGAAAAACAATTCCACCTATCAAAGGAATCAAACATACACCAGCAGACTTTATTGTAGACGAAAATCATATATCAATAGCATTACAGGACAATAACAAACAGCAAGACCTTGTAGAGTTGTTAAAAAATCATTTTTCTACGGAAAAAATTGATGATCCAACTGATGCATGGGAATGGAAACCTGGGGTTAAAGCAAATGTGTGGTATAAAGCCATGAAATGTTTAGATCTTCCTGATCATCTAATTATTCATTTGAAACGATTTAGAAATAACCTAACAAAAATAAATGCTCCCATCAATCTTCATGAAAATGAGATCATTGATTTATCTTTCGCATTGTTCGATAATACTGGGCCTGTAAATTATCAGATCGTTTCTATCATCAATCACATAGGGAATACCCTTGGCAATGGTAGAGATGGCAGGAGTCAGCATTATACCGCACACGTAAAAGATGAAACTAATAATTGGAATTTCTGTGATGATATCCGATTGGCAAAGGAAGAGCCGAAAATCTGTACTAGCCCCTACATCATCGTATTGAAGAAAATTAACGGCTGAAAGCATGCACACGTGAAGATTTAACCATCACGTGTGCTTAATTTTTCTTAATCCCTATTAGTTAATCTTTGAACTGCTGCCATACCATCACCAAGGCCACCTGGAAGAGGGAAACATACAGCAAAACCCTTGTGATTACAATCACCAACCAATGATCTATATCCATGATTATTTACTTCATGGCAATACGTAGCATCTTCATTATCGAACATTAATTTTGATTGATCTGTCAAAGTTCTTCCTCTTAGAAACTGTGTAAGCATACATACATCAGCCTCTATAAGATAAGGAAGATCATAATTAGCAGGCACATGTTTCCAATCAAACGGTATACCTCTACTTTGAGGCACCACATTTTTAGTCATCAAGACCCAATACGATTGCTTAATAGATTTGTGGCCATCTTCCCATTTCGGCACCTTACGATTCAGTTTAAAATAGTGAAGAGGACAAACCTTTTTGGTGATTTTTCTGAGACGATTGACAGTGGTTTTTTTATCATTAAGCATTTTGGGCACGAGGAAAAGGATGTGGGTGTCGCCGACTGTTTTGTTTTCGTTTTGCCAGATTGGGCAAGGAGCGCTGTAAATCTGTTGTAAATTGGCTGGGATTGGCGGGGCGTCTTTAACTTTGAATCCAGCCTTGGCCCACTCTTTTACTCCAAAAAAGGCAATCGTTTCGGCTTCAATATCTTTGATGCGCTTTCCTTTTTTAAAGGAGAACGTTCTATTCGCATTATATCCTTTAATAAAATTATTAATTGCATTCTTGTTGTTGATGGATTCGTCTTTAGTCTCATCAGGAAAAAGATTATTTCTATTCTTATTGATAAAAGAAGCCACTCTTCGCATTGAAGCTTCTCCAAAACCAAACTTGGCTTTAAAGCATGTCCAACCACTAAGGTTGCCTTTATTTACAAGATGCAACTCATTATTTTGGATTATAAAGCGGTCTCCCGCAGTCTGATTGTTCACATATTGATTAATTGCATCGATCCCGACAGCCATAACACTCTCACAATTATATTAAACTACATTCATCATAAGCTCTAATCAAATGAAAATCAATAATAACATTATTAATATTATGTTAAGAACAAATACATGAATAAAAACGCCTATCAGACACTGATTTTCTTCCATCGAGAGAATTACTACCCACTGCTATTAATGGGATAAATGGCAATTTTGTGATGACTATAACTTACGAAGACCTTGTTGCGTAATCCCCCTCACATAAAATTTAAAGAGCTATGTAAATAAAAAATGCATGAGATAGGCTGTTTCTGACTAAAGAAAACAAAGAACTACCTCATGCAAGCTGGAACGACGTATAAGATTCGAAATTGGTCTGATTATAACAAATCTCTCATTCAAAGAGGAAGCATAACCATCTGGATGGAGCAAGAATCATTAAAAAAATGGTACTCTTCAGTCCACACATGTTTGGCTGGTCGTCCAGAGACCTATTCCGATGATGCAATTCTTGTGCTTCTGACGCTTAGAGAAGTGTTTAAACTAGCACTTCGAAGTTTAGAAGGCTTTGCGAAATCTTTGTTTGACCTAATGAATCTTACTCTTCCTATTCCAAGCTATACTCAAATTTCGAGAAGAGCAAAGACCCTCCATAAACGAATCAAACGGTTGCTTAATGGAAATAAAAAATGTCATATTATTTTTGATTCAACAGGGCTAAAAGTGCACGGAGAGGGCGAATGGAAAATGAAGGTTCATGGAAAAAGTAAGCGCCGAACTTGGAGGAAATTTCATGTTGGAATAGATGCTGAAACTCAAAATATCTTGTGTTGTGAGTTAACAGGTAATGATGAAGGCGATGCAGAGGTAGCGGTAAGAATGCTGCAGGGGTTTAAGGGGGTTAAATCTGCAAGAGGAGATGGGGCCTACGACTCACGTCATTTTCGAAAAAAAGTTCATGAAAAAGGAGGTTCTTGCGTGGTTCCACCACCAAGAGACGCCACTTATAAAGGTTCAAGTAGAACATGGGAGAAAGAAAGAGATGAGTGCCTTGCAGCTATTGAAGGTTTTGGTGGTGGAGATAATGGAAGAAAGCTCTGGAAAATCTTCTCGGGTTACCATACTAGATCCCTTGTTGAAACAGCTATGTTTAGAACGAAAAAAATGTCAAACCTAAAATCTCGCTCTTTTGGATCACAACAGTCTGAAGCAATTTGCAAGTGTTTGATAATCAATAAAATGAATAGTTTAGGAATGCCCAAAGGTAAATGGGTTTAAGCTCTTCTTTCGTAAGGAACAGATGGAGAAGATTGAAGATGTGAAGTCTAAGCGACAACTAGCTCGTTGTAGCGCCTATTATGCAACAAGGCCGTTTCTATCATCAATCATATAGGTAACACCTTAGGTAATGGCAAAGATGGAAGCAATCAGCATTACACCGCACATGTAAAAGATGAAAATAATAGTTGGAATTTCTGTGATGACTGGAATATAAAAAAAAGATATAAAGCCAAAATCCATTAGCAATACACCTTATATTTTAATATTAAAGAAAATTACTGATTAAAAAAATGTATGCGAACGTTAGAATACGCCTAACGTTCGCTCTATTCTCTGTCGGATAATCTTTGAACAGCTGCCATCCCACATTGAATTGTAGGCATAAAAAACCCTAATGCATAGCCTTTATGATTACAATCACCAACTATAGCCCTATCTCCATGATTATCTACTTCATGGCAGTAAGTTGAATCTTCATTATCGAACATTAATTTTGATTGATCAGTTAGGACTCTTCCTCTTAAAAACTGTGTCAGCAGACACACATCTGCCTCTATAAGATAAGGTAAATCATAATTATCAGGCACATGTTTCCAATCAAACGCTATACCCCTACTGAGAGGCACCACATTTTTGGTCATCAGAACCCAGTAAGATTGTTTAATTGATTTATGACCATCTTCCCATTTAGGCACTTTAAATTTAGGTTTAAAATAATGAAGAGGACAGACCTTTTTAGTGATTTTTCTAAGACGATTGACGGTGGTTTTTTTATCAATGAGCATTTTTGGCACGAGGAAATGGATGTGGGTTTCGCCGACGGTTTTATTTTCGTTTTTCCAGATTGGGCAAGGAGCGCTGTAAATCTGTTTCAAATTGGCTGGGATCGGTGGAGCGTCTTTGACTTTGAATCCGGCCTTGGCCCACTCTTTCACACCAAAAAAAGCAATCGTTTCGGCCTCAATATCCTTGATGTGCTTGCCTTTTTTAAAGGAGAACGTTCTATTCGCGTTATATCCTTTAATGAAGTTATTGATTGCATTCTTATTGTTAATGGATTCGTCTTTAGTCTCGTCAGGGAAAAGATTATTTCGATTCCTATTGATAAAAGAAGCCACTTTTCTCATAGAGGCCTCCCCAAAACCAAATTTAGCTTTGAAGCATGTCCAACCACTAATATTGCCTTTATTCACTAGATGCAATTCATTATTTTGGATTATAAAGCGGTCACCCGCTGTCTTATTATTCAAATATTGATTAATTGCATCGATCCCGACAGCCATAACACTCTCAAAATTATATTAAACCATGTAAATAATAGTGATTTACCATAAGAAAATCAATAAATAATATTATTAATATCACATTAATAACAAATACATGAATAAACCCGTCTATCACAGACTAAATTTTTAAAGAGCATGTAGTTTTTTAAAAGGCCTTCATATTGCATGCCTGATTTGATTAGGACGCGTTCGGAAGCAAGGTTATGGGGATCTACGAGAGCTTCGATCCTTTGAATGTTCAGATCATGGAAGCCTAGGTTGAGTGCTTGTTTGACGGATTGAGTGGCAATGCCTTTGCCCCAATGGGCTTTGGCGAGGACATAGCCCAGTTCAGCCCGATATTCATCTTTCTTATTCAATGTGATTGAGCCCACAGGAACACCATCCAAGCAAATAGCTTTGAACCAAGGATGTTGCTCCACCACATCGATCAGGAACTTTTCTGCATCAGAAATTGAGGTGTAGGCATCCCATGTCATCCATTTGGTGACTTCCTGATCGCTCGCCCACGTGTAAAAATGCTCCGTATCTGCACTTGTGAGGTTCCTAAGTGATACTTTCATAAACTAAAAAAAACTAGAGCTGGACAAACTGTCGAACGATGTGGCAAAAGCATCCTCAGCGGCTCTGTTGAGGGCT
>CAZOAX010000139.1:0-6243 GCA_964577735.1 uncultured bacterium | reverse complement strand
CAGGTGCAAGGTAAGCTAAGGTTTGTTCGTTACTTGAATACTTGGGTTTGGCATAGTCGGGAAGGATGGGAGCAATATCTTCCAGAGGAATTGTGGATAAAGCTGCAGCAAGTAAAACAGTGAACATAAATTCCTCCTATCAAGATAAAAAAACATGATAAGAGGAAGTGAAAAAAAATGCACGGTGATAGGTCTTACCAGTTCAGTTAATTAATGGGCTGAACCAGATTGAACCAAGGGTTAAATTTATCAAATAGGGAGAGGAATTTTTGAAAGTTTTCTTTGTCGCCTTTAACCGTCAACTTGCCGGATTTTTCCAAACTGTCAAGGGTGGCAGTTCCGATAATGAGGGAGTCGAGGTCTTTGCGATCGATTGTAAGCGTTAGGGTTGCATCGTCTTTGTTTTTATCTGGGGAATAATTCAAAACACCATTTTTGATTTGAACGAAGTATTTCTTGTTTTGATCGGGGAGGTTGAAGTTGATGCTCATGGGGTTTTCTGCGGCTTTTAAGCCATTTAATTTAATCGCAAGGAAGTCGAAAAAGTTTTCGATAGGCATGGAGGAGACCATGTCGGGGCTTGCAGTATTTGCATAGGCCGTCGGTTGAACACCTTCACGCAGTTCTTTAGCGCCGGATAGGTAGAAATTACGCCAGGTACCATTTTCACTTTGATAGCCGAGCTGATCAAGAGTATCTGCGAGAAGGTTTTTAGCTTGCTTGTTGTTTGGTTCTGCATAGACAAGATAGTTTAGCACTTGCGCTACCCAGCGATAGTTTCCTTGATCAAAGTCTTTTTTAGCTTTTTCTAAAATAGCGTCGGCTCCGCCCATGTACTCAACTTCTTTTTTACTAGCCTCTACGATGGGAAGAGGGTGCAAGGTGGATGGATTGCCACTAAACCAGCCTAAGTAGAAATTGTACACGGATTTGGCGTTGTGGTTTAGGCTGCCATAGTAACCACGATTATACCATTCTTTGGCCAAGCTATCTGGCATTTGGATCTTTTCTCCAATTTCAACCATGTTATAGCCTTCATTAGCAAGGCGGAGGCTTTGATCATGGATATACTTGTACATATCGCGTTGTTTTTCGATGAAATCAATAACCCTTGCATTGCCCCACTTAGGCCAGTGGTGCTGGGCAAAAACGACTTCTGTTTGTGGCCCGAACATCTCGATCGCTTGATTTAAATAGCTGGCCCAGGCTCTTGCATCACGCACTTTTGCACCACGCAATGTGTACAAATTATGCATCGTGTGAGTGGCATCTTCAGCAGCAGCAAGGGCTTTGAATTCCGGAAAATAAAATAGCATTTCAGAAGGTGCTTCAGAGCCAGGAGCCATTAAGAAGACGATCTTGACTCCATCTACAGTCATTTCTTCACCGGTTTTTGTCACCAAGTGGGTAGGAATGATCAATGTGGTTTCCCCGCTTGAGGTGGTGAGTCCAAGTCCGGCTGATAATTGTCCTTCCGGGCCTGGTTTTAGAAGAGATCCATACATATACATCGCTCTTCTTGACATGACGTTTCCGGCAAGAATATTTTCATCTAAAGCTGCTTCTAAAAACCCATAGGGGGCAATAACCTGTACTTTTTTAGCATCGACATCTGCTTGTGAGATCACTCCTTTAACGCCGCCAAAGTGGTCTACATGGCTATGAGTATAAATGACGGCCTTTACATCTTTTCTTGGGCGGTTGGCATAGTACAATTCAAGGGCGGTTTTTGCTGTTTCTTTGGAGATCAGCGGGTCGATAATGATCAGGCCTGTTTTGCCTTCAATAATGGTCATGTTGGAGAGGTCTGCATTGCGTACTTGATAGATTCCATCCACGACTTTAAATAGACCGGCTTTCTGCAATAAGCTAAGCTGACGCCACAGACTGGGATTGGCTGTATCGGGAACTTTTCCACCTGTTTCAGTCACAAAGTTATAAGCAGGTAGGCTCCAAACGACTTTTCCTTCCTCATTTTTGATGACACCTTCATTTGCAAGCGGGGCAATAAATCCTTTAGTGGCTTCTTCGAAATCATCTTTGTTGTCGAAGGGTAGTTAAAACTTCTTGATTATGGGTTTTCGTGTAAGAGCTGGCGTCTGCCAAAAGAAGAGCGCTTTGGAGCATGAAAAGACTATATAACGAGAGGTGCTTAATCATAAAAATGCTCCAAAAAGTTTATAACCTACCCATAGCAAATGTAATTTCTTGAAGTCAAGGAAATGTATATAAAGATTATATTAAGTTTCGTTGTTGTTTTAGTTGTTTTGATGTAAAATTATGCATAAAAATAATTTTATGGTGGGTGCATGGGTGCTTGTTTAAAAACAATGACAGCTTATCCGGGTATTTGGTCGATACAAGACTATCAAAAAGACTTTCATCCTTCCAAGAAGGTCAATGCAGACCCATCAGAATTTGGTGCCTGGCTTCAAGATCAGCCGGTAGAGACTCAAAATATTTTGGTTCCTTGTAAGTCTGATAAGCGTTGGGGCAAGGTTGTCAGAATTTTTTACAAGGAAGTTTACTACAATAAGGACCATAAGAAAGTAAATGTGGAAGATCCGGAGGGATCTAAAGAAGTTTTCATCAAAAAGCAAAAATTTGTGATCAGCTTAGATCCAAAGAGTCCTTTTGCAGGCAACATTTACAATGATGATGATAAAATTCTTGTTTATACGAAGTTTGTCGCAAGTTTAGTTTTCCGCCCGGTGCATACAGTCGCCTATACGCTTTATAATGCAACGCTCATTCATGCTGCTGTGATTATTTTTAAGGGAATCGCGAAGGATAAGCCGGCAAGTGAAACTTTGCAAAAAGTGGTTTGCTCGCTTGTCGATATTGTCAGGGTTCCTGTTTATGAAGTGGCCATCATGATCGTAACGATTGTGGGTATTTTGACTGCCCCCTTTCATCCTGAACTGGTTTATGATTTTCGAGCTGTAATTGGTCGGCTCAATCGGGAGCTTGGGTGGGGGAAAAAAGAGGGTGGTCACGATTACATGCCTTGCATGCAGCCTAAGATTAATATTATGCAATATACCCTGAACGACCAGCCTGTTTATCCACAAAGAAAATATGAAAATGAAGCAAACCCCGTCTTAGTCGGTTTAGACAATAGACGAGGTTATTTTCAGTCTTAAGATTAGCGGGTCATATGTTTAGATAAGAGTCCAGTCATCTGGAACATGTCCACGGCTTCATTTGTTCCGAACACTTTTGCAAGTTTGGCATCCGGCTTGATCTTGCGTTTGTCACTAGGATCCTGCAAGTTATTTGCGCGGATGTAGTCCCAAACTTTTTTCAAGACGTCAGCCCTTGGTAAACTGCTTTCCTGAGTTACATCAGACAATTCTTTAGAAAGATTAAGTGTCGGCATCACCCGTTTTTTCGCAGGGGCTTTTTCTTTCACTGCTTTTGCTTTGGTGGTCTTTTTGGCAGTAGCAGTTTTTGCAGCTCCGGCTTTCTCTTTTTTCGGACGGGCTTTTTTGACGTAAGGCGTTCTTTCATGATGCGGATATTTGCTTTCCAGATCATCCAGTGAGTTCACGATCACATCGCATTCCGGGTAGGTGGAGCAGGAGTAGAAGGTTTTTCCAAAGCGCGATTTCCGGGCGTTCATGTGTCCGGGGCAGTTGATGGCCGGGCATGGTGGCATATCGGCTTGGGATAGGGGCTCTTCACCAAGTTTTGGAATATTGACGATTCCTTTGCACTCTGGATAGTTGGTGCAACCGAGAAAGGCTCCGAATTTACCGTGACGGAGTTTCATTGGTTTTTCACATTTAGGGCAGGGTTGATCCCAGTTAAAGTCAGGAGCGTAGGCTGTTTTGTCAAATTCAAGAGCTTCGATCGGCGAGCTGAAGCTGCAATCGGGATACTTTGTGCAACCATAGAAGTATTTAGATTTTGACCAGATTTTTTGCAGTGGAGCGCCACAATCAGGGCAGATTTTATCCGTTGCAATCTTCGGAACAAAGGCGTCTTTGGTTGCGTTTTCCAGAACAGGTGCAAAATCAGTCCAGAAGTCGCGAAGTAATTGAACCCAATCGAATTTGTTTTCAGCTACTTGTTCCAGTCTATCTTCCATTTGAGCTGTAAATCCAATGTCCATAATCGTTTGGAAATTATTTTCCAAAAGTTCAGCTATCACAAATCCAAGTTCAGTCGGTTTTAGTCTGCCGGCTTCTTTATTGGTGTAGTCGCGACTTTGGATTTTATTCATGATGGACGCGTAGGTGGACGGACGGCCGATTCCTGATTTCTCCAATTCTTTAACCAAAGATGCTTCAGTAAAGCGGGGAGGTGGACGGGTAAAGGCTTGCTCTGAGATCAACTCGATTAGATTGAGTTTTTGCCCGACTTCTAACTGAGGTAAAATTTTGCTCTCATCGTCATCGGATGTTTCATCCACTTTCTCTTCATAAACGGCAAGGAATCCTTGGAACTTAATTTGCGAGCCAGTGGCGCGCATGACGATCCCATCATCAGCTGCGATATCAGCTGAGACAGTATCATATACAGCGGCAGTCATTTGCGAGGCTAAGAATCTTCGCCAGATCAATACATATAAGTTGAACTGTTCTTTTGTCAGATAGCGTTCGATGCTTTCCGGTGTGTGCTTGAGGCTTGTCGGTCTGATTGCTTCGTGGGCATCTTGTGCGGCTTTATTTGTCGCGTAGATCTTTGGCGCATCAGGAATAAAGTCTTTGCCATAAGTGGCTAAGATGTAAGCACGTGCTTCTTTTAAAGCTTCAGGTTCGATTCGGACCGAGTCAGTACGCATGTAGGTGATCAAACCTTCTGCACCTTCATTGCCAAGATCAATCCCCTCATAAAGACCTTGCGCGATGCCCATGGTTCTTGCAGAGCCGTAACCATGGTGACGGCTTGCTTCCTGTTGCAGCGTGGAGGTGATAAAAGGAGGTACCGGATTACGTTTTTTCTCTTTTTTCTCGACGTTTTGTACGGTGTAAGGTCCTGACTCTAAGCGTTTACGGACGTCGTCTGCTGTTTCCTTGTTACCGATGAGGAAAAATCCTTTTCCTTCTTTGTCTTCTTTTTCAACGCGTCTGCCATCGACAGAATGAAGGTTGGCTTTGAAGGTTTTGGGATCATCGGAAGTTTTTAGGATTGCACCGAGATTCCAATACTCGATCGGAATAAAAATAAGGATCTCTTTTTCACGATCGACAACAAGCTTCAATGCAACCGATTGTACTCTTCCAGCAGATACACTGCCTTCTCTTCCACGTCCAATTCTTCTATTCAAGATCGGGGAGATTTTGTAACCCACGATTCTATCCAATAAACGGCGCGCTTGCTGGGCATTGACCAGGGCATAATCGATATCGCGCGGATTTTTTAGGGCTGCAAGTACAGCTTCTTTTGTGATCGCGTTAAAAGAAACACGCTTGATATTGGCTTTTGCTGGTAGAATTTCGCTGATGTGCCAAGCAATTGCTTCTCCTTCGCGGTCAGGGTCAGGAGAGAGGTAGATCGTATCGCATTCTTTAGCAGCTTTCTTTAATTTCGCGATCACTTCTTCTTTGCCCGGCATGGTCACATAGGTGGGATCAAAGTCGTGCTCAAGGTCAATACCGAATTCTTTTTGAGGTAGATCGCGTATATGCCCGACAGAAGATTCTAATATAAAACCATCACCCAAAAACTTTTTAAGAGTTTTAATTTTAGCGGGAGATTCAACAATAATAAGTGATTTCTTCATATAATTTCGGGATATAGGTTTAATAAAAGATTCTCAAGGTTTTTTTAAGAAAACCTCAGGGCTAGCTTACATTATACGATAATTTGGAATTTATGCCTAATAAAGGGGCGGCTGGTTAAAGCCACCCCTTAAGTTTCTTAAAAAGAAACAGTTATCGAACCTCTAATCGAGATCGGTAACCTTTGAAGTTTGCTATCCATATTAGATAACAACTTCTTTGAGACTAAGAGGTTTAACTCAGGAACAAATTCGACTTCGCTAGAAGTTACGTCCCCAATAAATTCCTCATAAGCCAGTGAGTTAGATTTTGGACTCACGATGTATCTCCATCTGCCGGTTTTAAGGGCAGCTACTTTGGTGAGCCCTTTCGCTAAATCAGCGCTAAGGCATTTACAATAAGCGCCTTTTAGCTACAAAAGGCTCTCCAGTGATTTTTTCTAATCTCTGCATTTCTCTCACGGGAAGAAAAGCGAGCTTGTTTTCTTAATCAAGGTTTCAAAAAATTCCAAAAGTTG
>CAZOAX010000138.1:0-6246 GCA_964577735.1 uncultured bacterium | reverse complement strand
GACCTATTCTCACTTTGGCCCGCCAGAAGACTTTACAATGGAAAGGTTTGTTGAAAAAGTAGATAACGACGCGTACGACAAGCTTTCTGACCGTAAGAAAAATTTGGCTAAGTTGTTTATGGAGCGCTATAAAGCAATTCCACAGCAACCTAACCGGTTTTCAGTGATTTAAAATAGAGTCCAGGTCTTTTTTAAATGCATCGGTGACATTAACACCCCACTTACCTTCAATTTGCATGGTCGCGTAAGGGTGCGTCTCCCCATGGAATTCCAAGTTGACCGGGTTCTGCCCTCTATGCTTTGAAAAGAGCTCTTTAAGCTTGAGGATCACGCTCAATGGCGTTTTCTTGAGATCAAGCTTAATAGGGAAAGGAGTAAAGGCTGCAGATACTTTTGCTGGCTCTGTCACTTTTTCTGCCTTTTGTTGGCTTTTCATATGAGCGAATCTTTGCACTTGCGCTTTGATTTTGTCAAATGCCATGTCGCAATCGCCGATCATGTTTTCATTAGCCTTAGTGAGATCATCCACCCATTTGCATGAAAGACGCGGCGTTTCTTCCCGCTTATCCACCTGCAGGACAGCATAAAGAAGTTGGTTTGCATTGAGAAGATGGCTTTTCTCTTCATAAAGCTCAGACCAGATCGGCAGTTCACAAGCGTCGTACCCATCGCTGATCACCAAGATTGCAAACTTCTTCTGATTCTTACTTGAAAGGCGTACGGTCGATGACTCAATGAAGAATGCTGCCCTAAAAACAGTGTCATGTGGCATTTCAAGGGCTTTACTTAAGCTTAAGCACGATAAACGATCTAAGATATCCCGATAGGTATCCATCGGATGACCAGTCAAAAAGAATCCAAGCAGCTCTTTTTCTTTAAGGAGAAGCTCATATTTAGATCTTGGTTTTTTAACCTCAGGAGGTTTTTCAAAACGGTTCTCTTCCATATTTTCAGCAAGTGAAAATAGGCTCATATACCCAAAAGAAGCCTCTTTTTGTTCCTGAGTTGCATGATCGTAGGCAGGATCCAGACACAGTCTTAATGCATCGCGGGTCCAGCCTGTAAAATCGAAGCCTCCGGCATCAATAATGCTCTCAATCGTCTTCTTACCAATCTTCTTGGTATCAACCCTCTTAAGGAAGTGATAAAGACCTGTAAAGCGCCCCCCTTTTTCCCGTTCCTGAATGATCGTCTCGACAACCCCTTCACCGACCCCTTTGATCCCTGCCATAGAGAACCTTATCCCTGTCGGACTGGAAAGAAAAGTAGTACCGGCCTCATTCACATCAGGCGGCAGAATATCAACACCCATTGCATGGGCTTCACGGATAAACTTGGACACCTTGGTAAGATCATGGCTATCGCACGTCATAAGCGCTGCCATCCATTCTTTAGGATAGTTCGCCTTTAAATAAGCTGTGACGTAGGAAAGAAAACCATAAGCTGCGGCATGGGATTTGTTAAATCCATAGGATGCAAACTTTTCCATCTTATCGAAAATGAGCATGGAAGTGGATTCAGGGATTCCGTTTTCCGAAGCACCTTTTTTAAATTTCTCACGCTGTGTGGCCATTTGCTCAAGGTCTTTTTTACCCATCGCCCGTCTTAATACATCCCCTTCCCCAAGTGAGAAATTGGCAAGCTTACTCGCAATCTGCATCACCTGTTCCTGGTAGACCATAATGCCGTAAGTTTCTGCAAGAATTTCTTTCATCCATGGATGATCGTTCTCAATCTGTTCCCTGCCATGCTTCCGATCAATGAAGGACGGGATCATATCCATTGGACCCGGACGATAAAGCGCACCGACCGCAATAATTTCTTCAAACTTGTCCAGGTGCAACTGCCTTGCAAGGTCCTGCATGCCGCCGGATTCGAGCTGGAATACGCCAAGTGTCTTACCCTGATTTAACAGATCAAAAGTCTTCTTATCATCAAGTGGCAAGTTCACCCAATCGATGGAAACACCTGATGACTTATAGATGTTGCTGATGGTCGTTTGAATAGCTGTCAGAGTCTTCAACCCCAAAAAGTCGACCTTCAACATTCCTACAAGTTCAACCGGCTTCATGGAAAACTGCGTTACAGGCATATCGGAGTCTTTTGCAACGCAAATAGGAATGAGGTTACTTAGAGGCTGACCACTAATAATAATCCCGGCTGCATGAATACCCGTATTGCGGATAGACCCTTCAAGGATCCGGCCCATTTCCATAATTTTCTTCGCTTCTTCATCCTGCTCACACTTGAGCTTCAACTCAGGATCTTTTTCTAAAGCCTTTTCAAGGGTGATATTCAAGTCATCCGGGACCAACTTAACAATTTCATTCACTTTGGAAAGAGGCACATTAAGCGTTCTGCCCACATCCTTGATGGTCATCCGTGCTTTCATCGTACCAAAGGTGATGATCTGAGCAACGTTGTCTTTTCCGTACTTGTTAAGAACGTAATTGATCACCTCTCCGCGCCGGTCCATGCAAATGTCGACGTCGATATCGGGATAGGAGATCCTTTCCGGGTTGATGAAACGTTCAAAAAACAGATGAAAACGAAGAGGCTCAATATCTGTAACGCCAATCAAATATAAAACAATAGAACCGGCCCCAGACCCTCTTCCTGGACCCATAGGGATGCCGTTGGACTTGGCCCAATGGATAAAATCCCAAACAATCAAAAGATAGTCACTCATTCCTTTCGGAACGATGACGTTCATTTCGTAGGCAAGGCGATCGGTCACGATCTGCATCGGATCCTGATCAGGAAATAGCTCTTTGATCTTTGCTAAACGCTCAGGAGTGTATCTTGTGACGATCCCATCGCGACAAAGCTTCCATAGGTAGTCTTCAACTGCTTTTGATTGTTCTTCTTGCGTGTATTCACGCCCTTCAAGCTCAGGTGGGAGATAAACCGGATAATGCTTCGTTTTAAAATCAATCTGTAAATCGCACTTATCGGCGACTTCAAGCGTATTGCTCAAGGCTTCCGGAAGATCGCTGAACAAGACCTGCATTTCTTCTGCAGATTTAAAATAACACTCATGAGAAGAGTAAGTGCGCCGTTTCGGGTTTGGCACTTTGAATTTAGGGTTTCCAAGCGAATCTTTTTCCCAAAGCTCACATGGTTCTCCAGACTGGATATTCAGCAGAATTTCATGCGCACGCCAGTCTTCCCGTTCTGTGTAATGGCTGTCGTTTGTTGCAACAAGCTTGATGTTTAATTCCTTTGAGGCCTTAACCAGGAGTTCATTGACCTTTGTCTGCTTACCGATGTAATCGTTATACTGCTGCAAGAGCCAGGTTTCTGCATGCATACCGTCTTTTCGAAGGTCCTCTTCGCTCATCGGGTGGCGCTGAATTTCAATATAAAAATCTTCACCAAAAAGATCACGGTGCCAATTGATCTCTGCTATTAGCTCATCATAAGTACCACTTAATGCCGTTTGGGCGATGCGGCTACTTAAGCAACCTGAAAGACAGATCAGCCCCTCTGAGTACTGGACAAGCGTTTCTCTATCAATACGCGGGTTATAGTAAAAACCTTCTGTAAATCCGATCGAAGAAAGCTTCATCAAGTTGCGATAACCTGTTGCATTTTTTGCAATCAAGCCAAGATGGTAGGCCGTTTTTGCGCCGTATTCTTTTTTCTTATCAAATCGCGATTCAGGGGCGACATAGAGTTCACAACCAATCAGGGGTTTGACTTTAGCTTCTTTACAGGCTTTGAAAAAATCAACAGCTCCATAGAGGTTGCCATGATCTGTTAACGCAACAGCCGGCAGACCAAACTCAGCACTCTTTTTGGCGATGTCTTCAACAGAGGAAAGAGCATCCAGGATAGAATATTGGGAATGAACGTGAAGAGGAACCCACTTCATTTGTATCCTTAGTTTGAGTTTTCGTCTTTAGCTTCAGCTCTTGCAAGCTTTTTGTTCTCTACAACCCCCCACATAGGCAACAGGAAGATCACAGAGATCACGCAACAGACGACAAGGAAATAAAAGAACCCTTCCCAGCCATAGTCCTGCGTCACTTTGCCAAGCGGATATCCAGCAATAGCAGCGCCAATATAGGCAAACGTTCCAACAAATCCAGTTGAGCTTGAAGCCGCCTGCTTATGTGACAGTTCAGCTGCAGCCATGCCGATCATCATCTGAGGGCCAAAGACCGCAAATCCAATAATGAACATCGCAAGTGAATCAAGCCAAGGATATCCTTCCGGAATATACCAAAATAAGAGAATTCCCCCAATCATTCCGATGGAAAATAATACATTGATCGGGCCTCTTCTTGCTTGAAATAAATAGTCGGATGCCCAACCGGCAGCAAGGCTTCCTAAAATACCTCCAACCTCAAATACAGAGACGCTACCGTTTGCAGCCAAGAGACTGTAGCCCTTAGCCTCACGTAAATAAAGCGCTGTCCAATCGTTGATCCCGGTCCGGACAATATAAACAAAGAAATAGGCGACTGCTAAAATCCAAAGGTAGTGATTTTTAAGCACATACTCAAAAAGAATTTCTTTCGTAGAAGGCTGGACCTCATCAAACTTTGGTGGCGGCATTCCGCCGTAGTCATTTCGAAATCGTTCGATCGGTGGCAATCCAAGAGATTGAGGGGTATCGCGTAGACGATTGACCAAATACAAAGATCCGATGATGCAAATAATTCCAGGGATATACATCGCCCAGCGCCAGCCAAGATACTGTAACGAAGCACCCACGACCCAAGGAATGATAAAAGCACCAACATTATGGGAAATATTCCAGGTCGACCACCAGGCCCCTCTTTCTGAATGGGAGTACCAGTGCGTTAAAAATCTGGCACAAGGAGGCCAGCCAAATCCTTGGAACCATCCATTCAAGCCCCAAAAAATGGCAAACATCATAAGAGACGAGGACATTCCAAATAAAATATTGCATATACCCGTCATGAACAAACCGAACGCCATAAAATAGCGCGAGTTGCACTGATCGGATAGAATCCCGCTTGCGAACTTGCTGATCCCGTAGGTGATCGCTAAAATACTACTCAAAAGACCAAGTTCGCTTTTGTCAAATCCCAGGTTTTCAATCAAACCGGGCATGGCAAAGGTAAAGCTCTTCCGCGTAAAGTAGTAGAGCGCATAGCCAATGAACATGGAGTAGAGGATGCGAATACGCCAGTATTTGTATAAAGCCTTAACTTCTTCTGGATTTTCAATCTCGGACTGGTACGGGGCTGGCTTAAAAACACTGAACAAACTACTCACTTCTTACCTAATTTAACGTCAAAAATTTTATATTATTCTTTTGCTTGGCACAGGACAAGGTAGATGATTTATCCCCTATATCGCCATTTTCATTCAAGAAAATTCCCTGAATATCAATTAGTTACAATAAATTTTCACCATTGCCGATTATAAAACATTTATAATTAAAGGGAACCCTCAAAACCACCCAACGTGTTTGAAATTGACGCTAGCTAAAATCTATGGTAGAAGTAGTGTGTTATGATTAAAATCTCGCTTGTCTCTTCAGTCGATCTTGTGAGCTACACCTTTGATAAGGAAACGCTCATTATTGGAGACGGGCCGGCTGACTCCTGCGATATTTCGTTTCCCTCAGAGGGATTGCACAAAAATCATATTAAAATCACGCTAAAAGATGGCGAATGCACGGTCGTTAATCAAGCAAATGACCCTTTTGTGACCCTGAATGGCCAGCCATTTTGGAAAAAGAAACTACAGATAGGCGATGCGATCCAAATCCGCAATCATAAACTTTTGGTTGAACAAATTTCATCCGAAAAAGAGCCTCAAGCTATAGAACCTGCGACGCCTCCCCCGACGCCTATCGCAAAACCTGTAGAGCCGGCTCCTGTTTATATAGCGGACGACTCCTCTAAAGTTAATCCCCTTATAGAAGAAGCCTATAACCTGGAAGACCATAAGCAGCCAAGAAAAAAACCGACTACAAAAAAAGCCTATACGCTCAGTTCAAACCGCTTGGTTAAAGCGATTTTTCTATTCGGCCTCTTTATGACCGTAGTCTTCAGTGTCATTTTTCTTGAGATCTATTTCAGAGCATCAAGCAAGATCGATAGAGAAGAAATGATCGCAGCTGAAAGCCTTTCTGATTATGCAATGGCTCTGCAATATGCTAAAGTCTACCACATTGCCCCGCAAAAGCAGAATTGGATCGACCCTCAGTTTTTAAAAAACAATCTGATCGATCTCCTCTCTACCACCTCACTCCCCTGTGGCAACATT
>CAZOAX010000137.1:4569-6302 GCA_964577735.1 uncultured bacterium | reverse complement strand
CATGAAATGCAGCCCATCATCCACCTCTTTGCTCCCATTTTCTTCTTTACGATCGGTCTTTCTCTCAATTTCAGGGAAATTAACTTTGGTTCGGGCTTTATTTGGCTATTGACCTTTTCTACGTTGATCGCTGCTGTGCTCGGTAAACTTCTATCCGGTTTTGCTCTATTTAAGGAAAAAACATGGATGAAATGGGCCGTTGGGATCGCAATGGTTCCAAGAGGAGAGGTCGGACTCATTTTCGCCGAGATGGGAAAAACCGCAAGTGTCTTTGATAAAGACACTTACGCAGCCATGATCCTGGTAATAGCGATTACCACTCTTTTTACTCCATTTGTCATGCGATCGTTTTATAATAAAATTAATGACAATTAATTAAATTAATTGTTAATATTAAATGATGGTTTCAAAATTATCATTTAATTACAACTCACTAAAACAATTTCAAGAATCATCAGATGAACTTGGCATCAGTGATGAAGGAATGGATAGAATCTATGACGTGCTTGATCGATTCATTCTTCCTGTACCCAAAGACTCCCCCTTCTGTGGAACAGATCTTGTTATTTTAACTGATGCATTCAAAGGGAACTTGCCGCTAAATGGAATAAGGCAAAGCACGTTAACCTCCATCGAGCAACTTTACAGAAACATTTGCGACGGCAACGAAAAATTAAAAATCCTTGCAACTGGCGATATCGAAAATACAATCAAAACGCTGCTTACTCGAAATGTCGGAAGAAAGCTCATCCAAAAAGCAATTAACAATGAATCCATAAAAAAAATTGAAATACTTTTTGGAAAAGAATACGAACTAACAGAAGATAATGGTGTGGTTCAACTATATTTAGAAAAGAGATCCGTCTCTGTTATTGCCCATCACCCCTGCGGAGAATTGAAAATTCAAAAACTCAGTTCTGTCATTGCACTTGCTCACGAGCTAATCCATGTCACACATCTTCCCTACAAAACAGCAGATGAACCTCCCACTTTCGGTTATCAATATGATGACCTGGAAGAGCAATTGACCATCACTGGGTATAATCAAGAGTCTTACTTTGACGAATTGAATGAATGGAACGTCACAGCCGCTTTTACAACGAGTAAAAACATCTATTATCCTCGGTTTGGTCATCAATGGATCAATTTAAATCCCTTATCTTTAACTAAACGGGACTTGAAGCAACCGCAACTAGCTCAAAAGCAGCAATTGCTTGTCATTCAGTCCCTTGTAATGAATGGCGTTCTTTTTGAATTAAAAAGGTTAAAAAAAATCGACCTGTTAAATACATTTAAAAATGAGCCTACTCCCCTGATGTTTTTAGCTATCCTTTCGGGCAGAATTGAAATGGTTCAGTACTTAATGGAAAAGGGCTTTGAGCTTGAAAGCAATGCATTGGATTGTCTGATTGAAAATACTGCGCCTCTCTACCTGAAAGAGTATGGTGACATCATCAAACTATTAATGAAAAACAACATCACACCTTCGTTGAACAACATAAAGCTTAATGAAGTTATTGATTACTACATTAGCAATTCAGACCTATCTGGCTTCTTCAAGCTATTTCACCATCCGCATCAAATTGATAACATAAATCTTGCTGAAATTGCATTATATTATTCTATTAACACTCTCAATAAATTTTTCCATGAAACACACTCCCTTCTTGAAATCAAAGAAAAATATAAACAATACGCCGCAGCCTTCAATCACCTATCAGACTTAAACCTAG
>CAZOAX010000137.1:0-4559 GCA_964577735.1 uncultured bacterium | reverse complement strand
TTGACGACTCGTTAATGTTACTCTATGACCTTACACTACCCCGTCTTTAACTCCCTTGCATAAAAAACCTCCTGGGGTGGGCTATTGGTGGCGTTCTAAAAAGTAGTGTCAAATACTACATCAGGACGCCATTTTCATTGATGTGTTCGTAGACTACCTTTATCAGCCCGCTTACTTCCCTAGCGAACAAGACATCGGCGGCATCAAAACCGGCGCCGGCCTCGGCCTCCTTTTCTAAAAAAATAAACACAGACTCGACTTTAGCATTTTTTGAGCAACAAGAAGACGTTCACCAAAGAGAAGAGAAAGAATTCTTCACAGTCAAACATTAAAGGTGACTGTTATAAATTCAGATTAAGCACCTAACCCTCAACGATAGGAACGATGTAACGATAAAACGATATCGTTATCGTTCCTATCGTTATATCATTCATATCGTTAAAAGTTTCTAAACTTAATTTGTTGATGATTAACATTCATATATAACTTAACACGAAGGCACAAAGACACGAAGATAGCTTCATGAAAATATGCTCTCTTCGTGTCTTCGTGCCTTTGTGTTGAATTTAAAAACTTAAAAAATCCAAAAGTCGAGTCTGTGGGCTCTGTGGTTATTTTTTGCTATTTAGACGAGGTCGAAGAGCTTGGCGATGTACCAGGCAGCTAAAAATAGCGCTCCGAAAGCTCCCACCCAAAGTAGATTTGGAACCCATTTGACGCTTCCACCTGGATTTCCACGCATTTCAAGTGTGCCGATGCCGTAGGAGAACTCTTGATTGTCCATACGATTAAAGTGGCGGGCATTTTCACGGATAATGGCATCGCCATCTATTCCAAGAAAATTTGCATATTGACGCAAGAACCCTTGAGCATAGATAGGAGAGATCAATTTATCAAATTCTCCTTCTTCAATCGCTTGAAGATAGACACTACGGATCGAGGTAGCGTTCTCAACCTCTTTTAAGGTCATTATATTGAGTTCTTTTCGACGGTTTTTAAAAATTTCGCCAATATCTTTTACTTCGCTGCTCATAAAAAAACTCATTCAAGGATTAAGGGTACAATGTTACTATAATAGGAAACTCCAATTATTGGAAGACCCACGTGCTAGTTAAACAAATCGACATCTCACTCAAAACGAAATTACTCAAAGACCTTGAAAGCCAAGGATTTGAAATCAAGAAGCCTCCTTACACCTTCTTTCAAGGAATCAAAAAAGGAGTGTCATGCACGCTCTATACTTCAGGAAAATTGGTGGTACAAGGCAGTGCTTCCGGAGAATTCATTGAATTCTATCTTGAACCTGAGATCCTAGGCACGTTTGAACATGGCTATGACCTTAATGAGCAAGATATTAAACCACGGATTGGCGTCGATGAATCAGGCAAGGGAGATTTCTTTGGCCCTCTTTGTATTGCAGGCGTCTATGCCGGGCCAAAAGAACTTGAGATCCTTAAAACCCTTGGAGTCAAAGACTCCAAGTTGATGACGCCAAAAGATATCATCAAAGTCGCAAATGGGATCCGCACATCCGTCCCTCATCATATTATCCGGATCAGCCCGCTTAAGTATAACACGCTCTATTCGCAATTTGCCAATTTGAACCTCTTACTTGCATGGGCGCATGCCACTGTTATTGAAGCACTTTCAACTGAAACAGGATGTAAAAGAGCGTTGATCGATCAGTTCACGCATCTTCCATTAGTGGAAAATGCTCTCAAAAAAAAATCATTAGTATTAGAATTTTCAAAAAAGACAAAGGGGGAATCCGATCCTGTCGTTGCAGCGGCCTCCATCTTAGCAAGGGCCGCCTTTGTAGACGGCCTTGATAAATTGTCAAAAAAGATTGAACTGGAATTACCAAAAGGTGCATCAAAGCAGGTAGTGCAAACGGGCCAGAAGCTCTTGCGTGAAAAGGGGCAGCCTTTTATGAAAGAAGTCGCCAAGCTCCATTTTAAAACATTTGATGAAATTTTGCGAAATGAAGGAGAATCTCGATCATGAACAATAATACCATGATTTTTTTAACGAGCTTGGCACTGGTTGCAATGGGCGCACTACTAGTACTCAATCTTGCACCCAACATCGCCTCACGCGTGACCGTCCAACCCATCCCCCCCTTAATGGTACGTTCTATCAGTGTTATCCAAAAAGGTGTTCCTTATACGCTCAATGCTGAACAGCAAAGAACCGTAGGCAATGCGATACAGCACGCTGAAGAAGTCAAAAAATCCGATTACCCAACAGTCAAGGGCCCCTTTAATTTTGATAGAATTGTCATTCAACGATTCAACAGCGGCGATTTAGAGATACTCCCTATCCAATTTAAAGAAAATGAACTTGTATTTTCAGCTCCCGCCCTCAGTCAAGATGTTTATTACATTGAACTATCCGGTGGGGCCCTTCAAAAAGTCGTTAACTCCATCCATGAATAATGCTTAAAGAACTAAAAGTCTCCAATATCATCCTGATCGAACATGCACACATCCCTTTTGAAAAGGGATTCACGGTTCTATCAGGAGAAACCGGCGCTGGCAAATCAGCCGTCATGGAGGCCTTGAAACTCGTTTTAGGAGCAAGGACCGATACCGACCTGATCCGTCATGGTGCTGAAAAAGGATCTGTCATCGCTGTTTTTGATCTTGAAAATCTTCCTAAAGCAAAAGCCTTTCTTCAAGATAAAGGAATTGATTCTGAAGACCCCGATCTTTTGATCGTTCAAAGAGAAATCACAAGAACAGGTAAAACAAAAAGCGCTATCAACCACCAGCCTGTGCAGCTTTCAATTCTAAGAGAGCTTGCTGACTATCTGCTTGAGCTTGTCAGTCAGCATGCCAATCACAAGCTGTTCAACATCGATCAGCACCGGAACATCCTTGATCTATTAGGTGAGTATCAACCCCTACAAGCAGAATATGATCATATTTGGAAGCAACACCAACACCTTTTAGATGAACTTCACCGATTAAAAAACACCGTTCCCGGCAGTTTGCGTGAATATGAAAATTGTGAACGGGAAATCTTAGAGATCGATGAAGTCAATCTAAAAGAAGGGGAAGAAGAGGAGCTTTTTGAAACCTACTCTCTACTTGCTTCATCTAAAGACCGGCAAGTAGCAGCCCTTGAGATCATTCAATCGCTTGAATCTGCAAGCTCAATCCTATCCAGAGCTCGCAACGCCTACAACTCCCTCAAATCCATCGATCCGAAATTCCACGATGAACTCTTCCCACAAATACTTGTCGAAATGGATGAACTTCAACACACTCTGACACGCTATGAAGGGAAACTCGATTCTAATCCGGCAACACTCGATACCCTTCATAAGCGCTTAACTCTCATCGAACGTTTCAAAAAGAAGTATGGCGATACTCTCGAAAAGATCAAAGCCTACCAATCCTCTCAAAAAGAGCGTTTGAACTACTTAAAAAACCTAGAAGTGATGCTTGAGGAGACAGCAGAGGCCTACCAAAAAAATCTCGATCAATTAAAGATCCTTGCTGAAAAACTCACTTCCGAAAGAACCAAGTGCGCTGTAGATTTTTCAGTCCAAATGTCTCACCATCTTCATGCCCTCAACATGAAAGATGCCAAGTTTAACATCCAGATTGCTCCCATCCCATTAAATCCCCTTGGTCAAGACAGAGTCGAATTCTTTCTTCATACCAATGTAGGGGAAAAATTGATCGCATTAAAAGACAGTGCCAGCGGCGGGGAGATTGCCCGCGTCCTCCTCTCTCTGCATGTCCTCCTTGCCGGCAAAGAAAAAATCGGCACACTCATCTTCGATGAGATCGACGCCAACATCGGCGGCACAACCGCCTCCCTCATGGGTGAAGGCCTAAAAGCACTCGGAAAATCCCTCCAAATCATCTCCATCACTCATTTCCCGCAAGTGGCCAAGTGCGCCAAGCATCACCTGCAAATCGCCAAGTCCGCCATCAACGGCAGAACCCTCAGTCAAGTGACCTACCTCGACCCCAATGCGCGCGAAGAAGAACTCGCACGCATGTCCGGAACTATAATCTAGGAAAATCAATGAGCTTCAGGTACGTCACTCTAATGCCAATTGCAAGAGGCAGTCTAAACCATTCTCAACAGGCTCCTGCATAAAATGCGGATCCCATTCTTCTTCATGTAAAAGATCACTGACCACAAATCCAGCACCTATACTAACACTTCTCAGCTGTCCAACAGCAAACAAAGCACTCGCTTCCATCTCTACAGTCAAAACCCCTTCTTTTTGATATGCCGTCACCTCTTCTCTAGTATGTCTAAAAAATGCATCAAGAGTCCAAGTTGTGCCTACTCGATCAAATTTTTGGCAAAATCGACCTTCATCTGTCGGGTAGCTATAGCGTCCTACTGGCAAATAATGATGGGAAGTTCCCTCATCCCGAATAGCACGATTACATCCGACTAAGTCTCCTATCTTCAAATCTGCTGCAATGGCACCAGCCGTTCCAATCGATACAAAGTTCTTCACACCCCAGGCAATTAGCATCTCCATAGAAACTACCGCCCTTGGGGCTCCGATCCCATAGTTTCCAATTGCGCAT
>CAZOAX010000136.1:0-6308 GCA_964577735.1 uncultured bacterium | reverse complement strand
AGAAATTCAACACAGAGGCACAGAGGCGCTGAGGCACAGAGAAAGGGCATTTTAAATAATACATCTTCTCTGCGTCTCTGTGTCTCTGTGTCTCCGTGTTGAATCATCCAAACCTATTCTTAAATAGAATATTATATACTTATGGGTAAGTAGGATGGTTACCTACACACCTTCGGGCCGAGCACGCATTAGTGGTCATCATAATGACCACGATCGGCAAAGCCAGAAAAGCCCAAATTTCTTATATTTTTAAGAAAAAATAAAATAGAGCTTGACCCGATTAGGGAAATTTGGTTATAACCATTGCATCTCTTAAGGTGGCATGGCCAAGTGGTAAGGCAGAAGCCTGCAAAGCTTCCATCCCCAGTTCGAATCTGGGTGCCACCTTATTTTTACCCTCTCAAAGCACTTCATGTTATATCTAGTCTCCACTCCAATCGGCAATTTATCAGATATTTCCTTCCGTGCCATCGAAACCCTAAAAGCTGTCGATTTGATTTTATGCGAAGACACCAGACATAGCTTGAAACTCCTTAACCATTACGACATTCACAAACCTTTACGTTCCTATCATAAATTTAATGAGATGGAAAAACTGGAAGAGTTTGTAGAACTTTTAAAAGACGGAAAATCGATCGCACTGATCAGCGATGCCGGCACACCGCTCATTTCAGATCCGGGACATTTACTTGTAAAAGCATGCGTTGAAGCTAGTGTAGAAGTGACAGCCATCCCGGGACCTTGCGCATTAATCCACGCCTTAACTTGTTCCGGCCTTTCATCTGAACGGTTTCAATTTGTGGGATTCCTTCCAAAAAAAGAAAAAGAACTCCGAAAAAACCTAGCTGACCTTGCTGAATATGCGGGTGTCAGCATTGCCTATGAATCCCCGGAAAGAATCGAAAACACACTTGAGATGATCGCTGACATCAATCCCGCACTTTCTATTTGTATTTCAAGAGAACTCACCAAAAAGTTTGAAACGCACTTACGTGGAACGGCTGCTGAAGTTTTAGATCAAGTAAAAGCCACCCCGTTAAAAGGTGAATGCGTTCTCCTGATTGAGGGAATGCAAAGAACGACCGATTTCTCCTCCTTAAATGTTGAAGAGCACGTCCAGATCATCCAAGACACTTATCAAGTCCCCAAACGCGAGGCGATTAAAATTGTTGCAGGTTTAAGAAATCTCAACAAACGCGACCTGTATCGCTCGTTACACACCACCTAACTTTCCTTCTAAAATTCTTTACAATATTTCACTCGATGTCTTATAGATTATTTTTGAATTGTTATTTTGTCCTGTGAACCGAAAAACTGATCAGCATGATAGCTGAGAACCTACTTAAGGAGAATTAGATGAACTTAAACCGGATACTAGCGACAACGCTAGTGACAGCTATCGGAATGCTTGTCCAATCAAATCAAGCAGAAGCTGTTGTTGGAAGTGTAAAAACATTTGGTATGGCCGCTACTGGCGTTGCCTACCCGCAGGATGCTGAAGCTGCGATGTTCAACCCAGCTGGTGCTGCTGAAATCGGCAACCGTATCGACGCAGGAGTTGCATGGATCCGCGAAAAGGGGCATTCCACCATTGAAGGCAACATTCTAAATTCAATTCCAATTCCCGCAGTTCAAGCGGCAATCGGTGGTCAAATCAATGGCAAGCGAAATGGTTTCCGCACAAAAGACTTTTATAGCGGCGACTTTGGTGTTAACTACAGACTCGGCGCTTGCGATGAATGGGCTGTCGGTCTTGTAGCCTACAACCGCAACTTCGCCAAAACAACATATAGCGAACCGCTTGTTCTATTCGGCACATCAAACGCCGGGTTAGAATACTTGAATCAAACAGTTTCAGGTGTAATCGCTTATAAACTTAACGAATGCCACAACTTTGGTTTAACAGTTAACTGTCAAATTGAAAGACTTAAAGTAAATGGACTTGAAAAATTCAACTTCCCAAGCCCATTTACTGGCGAGCCAAGAACAATCAATCCAGGCCATGTATCTAACAAAGGTTACAACTGGGCAGTGGGCTGGGGAGTAACATTGGGATGGTTATGGCACGTAACAGATGATGTGACATTTGGCGCAACCTATCAACCAAAAACCACCATGCCAAAACTGAAGAAATATGACGGCTTTGTCGCCGGTGGAAGAATTGACATTCCAGCTATGTGGTCGGTCGGTATTGCCTATAAGTACTCTGATTGCGGAACCATCGCTTTTGACGTTCAGCAATATCTATGGAACGATGTTCGTGCACTAAACAATCCTCTTCTTAGCGATGGGATCGTTCAGCCGCTCGGAGGCAAGGATGGACCTGGTTTCGGATTCAAAAACCAAACATTTTACCGTTTGGGTATCGACTACATGCTGACAAACGATCTTACTGTCCGTGCAGGATACCGTTATGCTAAAGCTCCATTTGGATCTTCACAAACAGCTGTTAACGTGTTGACACTTGACACTGTTGAACAATATCTGACTGTTGGTGCCTCTTACCGCCCTACATGCGCAATTGAACTTTCTACATATTTTGGATATGGCTTTGAGAAAAAAATCAAAGGGAAAGACTCAATTCCTGAAGGACAACCTATATCTCCAGCACTTGAACTTCTTAACCCTGTATTCGTTTACAACCCACACGGCTTAGGCGGTGGAGAAGCTAACCTGACAGAAAGCAAGTTCATCTTTGGTGTTTCTATGGGTTACGACTTCTAATTGCTCCCTTAGAGAACCGGAATCTCCGGTTCTCTAAATATTCTTCTTCTGTTACACTCGCCTCATGTCAAACAAACTCAATGAACAATTAAAGCATCACCTTCACCCCTTTGCCTTTGCACTGAAGGAAGGGAAGAAGATCAATCAAAACTTTCTTGATTACTCGTTAATGCTCATTCAAGTGCATAATAACGAAGTGATGCGATCGCCGGCCCACTATCAAAAAGCTGAGACTCCTATTTTACAAAAAGCAAAGCCCTTAACAACCGACGACATCTTTCCAGTCAATTAGGGGACCGCGCTAGCAATCATGAACAGAAGGATCTATCATGTCTTCAACACCTAAAGAAATATTATTTGACGAAGAAGCACGAGTCAAACTGACCACCGGCATTCGTAAATTAGCAGACGCGGTTGCATTTACCCTTGGGCCCAAAGGACGTAACGCCGGTCTTGAAAAAAGCTATGGAGCACCTGTCATCACTAACGATGGCAACAGCATTATCAAAGATATTTCTTTACCTGACACTTTTGAGAACATGGGTGTTGCCATGGCAAAAGAAGTAGGCCAAAAAATTAAAGATGTGAGTGGAGATGGAACAACAACCGGCACACTCCTTTTAAAAACATTAGTAGAATACGGAAACAAGCAAATTGCAGCCGGAGCAAGCCCGATCGACCTCAAGCGTGGAATTGAAAAAGCGATCGAAGCCATCATTGCAGAAATCGAAAAAATGGCCACCCCCGTTCAAAATTCAAAAGAAATAGCAAGCATTGCCACAGCATCAGCCTCCGGCAATCAGGAGATTGGCAAAATCATCGCAGAAGCCATCGAAAAAGTGGGCAAAACGGGTGTGATCACAATCGAAGAAGCCAAAGGCACCTCGACAAACATTGAAATCGTTGAAGGGATGCAATTTGACCGTGGCTATATCAGCCCTTATTTCTGCACAAATCAAGAGAAGCAGATCGTCGAGATGAACAATGCTGACATCCTCCTTGTCGACAAAAAAATCTCAAATGTCCACGAACTTCTCCCTATCCTTCAGGCAGTCGCAGCAACAGGCAAACAACTACTCATCGTCGCAGAAGACATTGAAGGCGATACGCTCTCAACACTCGTTGTCAACAAATTGCGTGGTTCTTTAAAGGTGGCGGCCGTCAAGGCTCCAGGCTTTGGCGATAGACGAAAAGCACTCCTTGAAGACATTGCCATCTTGACCGGTGCCACAGTCGTCTCAGAAGAAGTCGGCATGAACCTTAAAGACATGACAGCTGAAGTTTTAGGATCTGCTGAAAAAATCACCGTTTCAAAAGAACATACAACGCTTGTAAACGGAAAAGGTGAAAAAGACAAAATCCAGAATCGTATCAAGCTCATTGAAAACGAGATCGCCAACTCCACAAACACCTACGATCGTGAAAAACTCGAAGAGCGAAAAGCCAAACTATCAAGCGGTGTTGCCGTCATCCACGTGGGTGCGCCAACAGAACCTGAGCTCAAACAAAAGAAACAAATGTTTGAAGATAGCTTGAACTCAACTAAAGCAGCCCTTGAAAAAGGGATTGTGCCAGGTGGTGGTGTTGCCCTCCTGCGCGCCTCTAAAGCCGCAAGCAAGCTCAATCTTAAAGGTGATGAAGCCATTGGTGCTCAAATCGTTATGCAAGCATGCGAAACCCCGGTTCGCCAGATCATCTTCAACACCGGTTATGATGCATCCGTCATCCTGTCTGAAATCCTTGCTGCCGGCCCTCGTTTTGGATTCAACGCCCTGACAGAGAAAGTGGAAGATCTTTTTGCTGCCGGTGTCATGGATCCTGCTAAAGTAGTCGGAAACTGTCTCACCTATTCAGGCTCCGTCGCTGCAACCGCGCTTCTTACTGAAGTACTTATTGCCGACGCCAAAGATCCTGATTAATTCCAGGCCGAATTAAACGCTCGTGAGCAACCTTCGGTGCTCACTAAAGGCGCAGAGGCGCGGAGCCTTCGGCACTAAAAGTTTCCTATTATCCAGAAGAAAGTTCCTTTCTTCTGGTCAGCCGTTTATGCGCTCGGGACGAGCGCATAAAGATTAACGACGTTGTCCCACCGAAGGCTCTGCGTCTCTGCGCCTCTAGTGAGCGCCGAAGGCCTGCGAACGAGCGTTTAAATTTTACCCATTTTTTCGGGGGTCGGTCTCTTTGATAATCACACTGACATTTTTCTGATTGAAACCTTTGTAGCCTTCCTTCCTTTGTAAGTTTTCCATATGGCTTCCAATAGCACCATGAGTGATAAACTTCTCAGCTTGTTCTTTTGTGATCTTTCCTTTACTAAATAATTCTTGTACTTTTTCTTTCTTGACTGGCCACATTTCGCCTTCTGAGAAGGCCTGCTTGAGATAAGGAAAGTCACTAAAAGGCTTCATGAAATTGACACCAAAACCAAGCATTTTACTGCGCAGTCCCTCAAAATTAAATTGCGCTTCTAAATGATGCATACCGGCCTCCAAAATGGAATCCCCATGTAAAGCACACCAGAGGCCGATTGTACCCAAATGCTCTGTCGGCGGTAGCTCTTCATGGGCAAAATCGATGTTGATCTCACCAGGTAAAAGATCCACATCCAAAAACAAAACAAGTTTAGCTCTTGGATTTTCCATTACCTGTGCTCCCCAGCCAGCTTCTTCTCCAGCAAAGAAGCGTTCCCTGCAATGAAAACCAAGTTCTTCAAACAATTGAACCAGACGCGCAAAATTCTTCCGCGAAGAACGGAACGTATGGTGATCGTGATTGGCCCATCCCATCCCCAAACTATCTTGCAAATTTTTTTGCAGTTGACCGACCCGATTGCGCGCTTGCCAATACTCCCTTTCACAAGCAAGGATGAGACAAGCTGCAGGATCCTGACCAAGTAACAGAACAATTTTTTTGACGCAGGCCTCTGCCTCTTCAAAGCTTGAGCGATCCCTTGTCATCCAAAGTTCTTTAGCTAAAAAATAATTTTCCAATTTATCTGACGATTCAGTGATGGGATCCAACGTTTCAGCAGCCCGTCTTTCCACCACCTTGATGACAAATCGATCACCCTCTTCGATGATCGTACTCCGATAACCACTAAAGGGTGAACCCTCGATCGTTCTTTTAATTCCACGGACAGATAAAAAATCGGCAATCGATTCGACTATGATTGCAACAGACAAACGAGGATCATCTGAAAGAACGATATCCGGAAGCTGAGCTCCTGGATGCCGGTAAACATTTTCATAAAGCTTTTGAAATCCAGCCTCTTCAATTCTTTTTTTGGGCATGCCGATATGATCCACCCACGCTATCAATTCTGTCGCACAAACTGATTCAAGGGATTTTTTTAAACCATGAAGGAAAGAATTTTTATCCATTTCTTTCAATTGATCTAAGATGATCGCTTCTGCCTCTGGCTGGCACTTCCAGTTAAAATTAGTATTTTCCATTTTTCCTCCTTTGCCAAACACCTGCAACCACAAATAATACAAGAAAAATTAGACACACAACCCCAACCACTGCTGCTTCTACGAATAAACTACCCAATACATCTTGCATGTCCCTACCCTATTTTATGTAGG
>CAZOAX010000135.1:0-6343 GCA_964577735.1 uncultured bacterium | reverse complement strand
GTAGGCATAGCCTGCCGCATCGATAATAAAGAGGTTCTGCATAGTTTTAGGGCTTATAGAGGTATAGAGGTTTATTGAGAAGCTCACGTGGCAATTGCCCTTCATAGGTTAGCTCGTGCGTGATTTTCCCTGTCAAGGCAGGAGATTCTGTGTTGATGAGTTGGCTCAGCCAATTGGTGCTCTTTAAGGAAACGACCTGGTAAAAATCATCTTCAATACTTAAAGCTTGAAGCAGGTGTTTCAGTGTTGAGTTTCTGGAAGCTCCGGCCTCATCGATGTAGCCGATTTTTGCTGCAACAGTCGCAGGAAATACTTGAGCCCCATATTCATTGATTAAGGCTTCTTTATTGACCCCGGGACGGTTTTCTGTGACAAGGTCCACAAAGCTGGCGTAATAGTACTTAATGATTTCTTTGATAGACTTATCTTCATCCGGCTTCCATTCTCTTAAAGGGTTAAGCTCATCTTTGCCCTTGCCTTCATAGACAGTCAGTGCGCTAACGCCGAGCTTTTCCATCAATTGATGCACATTCATGAATGAAGAAGTAATCACACCAATACTTCCGACCAGTGTGACATCGCTTGCGTAAACTTTATCAGCAGCACAAGCCACATACATGCCTCCTGATGCGCATAGACCGTCGGCATAGGCGTATACAGGAACATTATAGCGGGCTTTATAGTCTTTTATTGCGCGATAGATCCCGTCAGCGTCATTGATGGTTCCACCAGGAGAGGTGATCCTTAGTAAAATGCCTTTTACACGGTCATCGGCAAGCGTATTTTCTCTTGATTCAAGAAGCAGGTTTGCAATTTTCGCTTGGTTGAGCTCGATCGAACCGATCACTCCATTGACTTCAAGCTCCAAGATAACCGGTGCTGTTTTTGCCAATTTTTTCCGTACATTATTGGCGTTCGGTTGAATTTCTACTGAATATTCACTTGGAACGGATTCTTCTGATTCAGAGATAGAAGAAAAAAATAGAATGATGGCAACAAAACTTAAAAGAATTCCTAAGAATGCGAAGAATGCAGTAAGGAATGCGCGAAGTGACGATCTGGCTAATGAATCTGACATACGGTTCTCTTGTTTTTTTGAAGGCGTGCAGCACCTTGGTTTTAAAGATTATCCTTTACAAACAAAAACATGCAAAAGAAAATGCAAAAAAATGAGGATGCAATCTATGAGTTTAACGGAAAAAGAGCAACAAAAGCAAGAAGCGAATGAATCAGTCTTTTTAGATGCAGCAGGAACCAATGTTGAAAAAAGACAGGCGCTTGAAGTCACGGAAGAGGCACGGGAGAAAGAATGGTTGCATCCAAGTTTTGGCGCTAAGCTCTTTATGGGTGATTTTAACTACGATCTCATGAGTCCTTTTCCGGAACAATCTGCAGAAGATAGGAAAATTGGGGATGATCTCACTGAGCAGTTCATGGCGTATTTAGAAAAAAATCTAGATCCTGAAGAAGTGGACGCCACAAGAACAATTCCGCAAAATGTGATCGATGAAATGGGCCGGCTTGGCATTTTTGCCCTTAAGGTTCCAAAGGCCTATGGCGGTCTTGGATTCTCACAAGTTAATTATAATCGTCTTGTGATGAGAGTAGCTTCATATTGCGGAGGGACAGCTGTTCTGATCTCGGCCCACCAATCCATCGGCGTGCCTCAACCTGTCAGACTTTATGGAACAGAGGAACAAAAGAAAAAATTCCTTCCCCTGTTTCGCCAAGGAAAAATTTCTGCTTTTGCTTTAACTGAGCCGGATGTGGGATCTGATCCTGCTCAAATGAGCTCAACTGCAGAACTGTCTGCTGACGGCACGTATTACACATTGAATGGAACAAAACTATGGTGCACGAACGGAACCCTTGCCGATCTGATCGTTGTAATGGCAAAAACTGCACCTAAGATCGTCAATGGAAAAGAAAAACAGCAGATCAGCGCGTTTGTTTTAGATATGAAAACACCGGGTATTGAGATCGTTCATCGCTGTGAATTCATGGGACTTGGTGGAATTTATAATGGCTTGCTCACATTTAAAAATGTCAAGATTCCAAGAGAAAATCTCTTATGGAAAGAGGGACGAGGGCTTGCGCTTGCGCTTGGAACGATCAATGTCGGAAGATTAACACTGCCTGCCGCAAGCTTGGGAGCTGCCAAACAATGTCTTTCGATTGCAAGAAGGTTCGGTACTGAACGCGTTCAGTGGGGTATGCCTGTTGCCCTTCATGAAGATGGGCGTGAAAAAGTTGCCTATATAGCGGCGACAACTTTTGCGATGGAAGCTGTGACCTGGCTGACAAGTCACTGGGCGGATAAAGGCGATGTGGATATTCGAATTGAAGCTGCGATGGCAAAACTCTTTTGTACAGAAGAGCTTTGGAAAATTGTCGATATGACAATGCAAATTCGCGGGGGAAGAGGCTATGAAAAAGGACGTTCACTAAAAGCTCGTGGCGAAGTTCCGTTCCCTGTAGAAAGAATTATGCGCGATTGCCGGATCAATCGGATTTTGGAAGGAACAACCGAGATTATGAAATTGTTTCTTGCAAGAGAGGCGATGGACAGCCATATGAAACGGGCAGAACCGCTACTCAGTAAAAAAACAAGCGTCGGCGAAAAAGCCAAAGCTTTTTTCAATATGCTCGGATTTTATGGAAAATGGTATCCCGCACAAAAGCTGGCTGGGCTTACTTCGACAAAATTTCCACAGGCTGGCAAGCTTGAAACATACTTGCAATTTGTCGAGGGTGCTTCTCATAAAATGGCAACTGCCCTCTTTGGCGCTATGGTCAAATATCAAAACAAACTTGAGCAAAAACAATTGTTGCTCGGAAGGTTGATGGATATTGGAACTGATCTTTTTGTGATGAGCGCAACAGTTGCCTATGCGTCGCATCTCCGTCAAAAAAATAATGACGAAACGCCTGTCGAGCTCGCTGACTTCTTTTGCACACTGGCTAAACGCCGTGTGAATGAAAGATTCGATGCCTTGTCTGATAATGATGACAAGAAAGGGGATATCCTGGCAGAAAAAGTTGTGAATAAAGATTATCGCTGGCTTGAAAATGGAGTTCAGTGGATGGGAAAAGATAATTAATTGACAAATTTTCTTTATGCTGTTAGTTATGGAATAACTGCACACCTAATGCGGTTTTTGAAATTGATGGTATTAAATAGGCGTTTGGGGGTATAACGAGTGAAAAATATCCCCTACAGAACTTTTAAGAGGTACTTTTAAGGTTCATATTGGGGAAAACCCTAACAACTTAATTAACACGAGGTCAATAGTGAACAAGATTTTATTATTCTTTTTTCTTGCGTTATGTCAAATCGCTACAAGTGAAGCATTTGAAGTGGAAGCAAGAGTAGCGTACTTTTATCCGCAAGATAAGAGAATCCGCGATCTTTACGGCAAAAATGGTTTTGCTAACTATCAAATTGAAGCAGCTATGCCACTTGATTGCTGCTGCGATTGCGCCTGTAACTGGGATATCTTCACAAACCTCGGCTTTTATGAAAAATCAGGACGCACTTCTTGCCTAGACAGCAAAACAAAAGTGACAAATTGGACATTGAATTTTGGTGTTAAACGCTTTTTTGATATGTGCGAATGTTTCCGTCCTTATCTTGGACTTGGAGCTGGTGCTGCACATGTTAAATTCCATGACCAATCAGAATTTGTCCGCCAGCACACAAACCGCTGGGGCGTAGCCCTTTTAGTGAAGTCAGGGGTTATCTATGACATCACTTGCAACTTCTTCCTGGATGCGTTCGTTGACTATTCTTACGAATGGTACAACTTCCACAGCAGATCAGGCGTGACAGTACGCAACGTGAACACAGGCGGTCTAAAAACCGGTCTCGGCCTAGGCTACCGCTTCTAAAAAGAAGTTTTTCGATTAAAAATGAGAGAAAGTTACCTTTCTCTCATTTTTTTTGTCTTTTGTTTTTGGGCTTTTCTGGCTTTGCCGATCGCGCCCACTGGGGCGCTAATGCGTGCTCGACCCTTCGCAGGGTTAGAACCCAGCTTCGGCTCTGCGCCGCATTTCTGCGTTGCCATAAAAAGCCATGGTGGCGGCTTCGCCGCGAGCAATTGACCGCAAGAAAACCTTGCGGTTTTTTTTCTAGACAATAATCGTGAGAATTCGCTATTCTTGCGGAGTCCTAAGGCCAGGTAGCTCAGTCGGTAGAGCAGAGGACTGAAAATCCTTGTGTCGCTGGTTCGATTCCAGTCCTGGCCACTCCAGCCCTGCCGGAGATGTAATCAGCAATGATAACATCTTCGGCTTTTTCATTTTTACCCCCATTACATAACAGATATTTTTTGAAAGACTTGTCCTGCAAGGTCGCTCAAAACTTGATTTTCAGTAGATTAGTTGAATTGTAGTAATAATTGTTGTGGGCATAGTTTAATTTATTTATAATTTCATTTTATAAAAAAGGATGTTTGTGATGTTGTTAGGTCTTGTGTTGATGTTCTACCTCTATCTTGTTACTATTATCTGCCGAGGCAAACATAATCGTATTTGGTATGGTATTGTATTTGCATTTGGGATACTTATTTCATTTTTTTTCCCTAATGAGTAGGCAGAGTTTCATAAATGCACTTAAGAGGATTTGTCCCAGCGTTAGGGTTTCATCATCTTTGTTCTTATCCTGGGAATAGTCCAACACACCATTTTTGATTTGAAAGGAATGTATCTACTTCCTTGAAGTAAAAGAAGCGATTATCAGGATCATGATAGCCATGCCCGTCTCCCGGTAAGATATGATAGGTAAACGGGATTCGATAGATTTCGAGGGATTCAGCCATTTTTTGACTTTGACTTAGTCTCACCCGTAGGTCATTTTGTGCATGCATCATGAGCAGTGGTGTTTGAATTTGATGTGTATAGCTTAAAGGGCTAATGGCTCCAATGGCGGCTTCTCGGAATAATTTGTCAAAGGTGAAGCCCCATGTGACATACCCTTGTGGCATCCAGCTTGAAGGTTCAACAATTGGAAACTCAGCAATGCCGCAGGTGAATTCGTTGGGAGTTAGCGAAATACCTAGAAGCGCTAAATATCCTCCATAGCTTCCTCCCTTAATGATTGTTCGGGTAGGATCAACAAGGCCGCATTGTTCTGCCCAATGTTTTCCATCGAGCAGGTCTTGAAAGACGCGCTTACCCCATTCTCCTGAATCTGCCATCGTAAATTCTTTGCCAAAACCGGAGGAGCCGCGATAATTGATAAACAACGTTGCATATCCTTGGCTTGCAAAATATTGAGACTGAGGGAAAAATCCCCAAATATCCCGATTGTGTGGTCCTCCATGAACTTGTAGTATTGTGGGGTAAGGAGGATGAACATGGGGTGGTTTGAGAAAGTAACCTTGGATAATCTTACCATCCGATGCCTGAAAATGAAGGGATTCCATTTTGCCAAATGTGTAGGGAAGCAACTGTGGCGCTTCTTGAAGAACAAGTTTGAGGTCTTTGGTATCTCGATCAAGTAGATAATAGGCTGTTGGAGCATCGTCTTGTCTATGAGATAAAAGCCATTTACGGTCTTTTGAGAGACGAGAAAGGATGTTTACTTCGCCTTGGATCAATTTTTTTTCAACAGATTGGATCTCATCTTGAAATTCGTTATCAAAAAAGTGCCATTCAAGAAGACCATCTCTTACAAGGGTCGCTTGAAGCTTTCCATCTTTGGGGTTGAAATAACTTTTAAGACAATCGAGTTTGGGATGAGAAAATAAAAGTTCCGAAGCTCCTGTCTGTAAATCAATTGAGAATAAGCTGCGAGCTGGAACTCCTGTGGAGGACATAACCATAACTTTTTGTTTGTCTTGGCTAAAACCGACAATTTCCGGGTACCAATCGTCATTATCAAGAGTCCATATAGGGTGCCAGGATTCATTATCAAACACTTCTAAATGTTTTTGCCCATTTGGATTAAAATTCGTGCATACTCTTGGTTGCAGGTTGTCTCCTACAAGAATATGAGGCCTGTGATTGACTTGAGGTGGGACGGGATAGACTTCTTTTGTGTCCAGGTTGATCCTATAACAATCTGAATAACGGGAGTCACGGATATTCATTCGAATAAGTGCTTGATTAGGGGAGTTTTTATTGACCCCTAAAAAGTCCACATGAACATCGGGAAAAGGTGTCAAATCTTCGGATTGACCTTTGAGATCGACACGATAAAGATGATGATTTTCATTTCCTTTTTCATCGTAGAGATATAAAAGATGCTCCCCATCGGATTCCCAAAAAAAATTAGTGATCGCTCTCTTTTCGTGTGTTAAGCACTTTCCATCCACATATAGATTATAGGCACCTCTTTCGTCAG
>CAZOAX010000134.1:0-6361 GCA_964577735.1 uncultured bacterium | reverse complement strand
GATGATCGTGGGATCTTTTTTAGTAAAAGATCTCCTTATTTCATGGACGGAAGGAGCCAAATGGTTTTGGGATACGCTTGTCGATGCGGATCTTGCCAATAATACCCTTGGCTGGCAGTGGGTCGGGGGCATGGGCCCGGATGCAGCACCTTACTTTCGTATTTTTAATCCGGTCTTGCAAGGAGAGAAGTTTGATCCGGATGGGGAATATGTCAAAAGATATGTGCCTGAACTTCAAGACCTTCCAAAAAAATGGATCCACCAACCGTGGGAAGCTCCCGAGATTGAATTGCGTTCTAGCGGCGTTATCTTAGGAAAAACGTATCCGTACCCTTTAGTTGATCATGACAAAGCGCGCAAAAAAGCCTTAGCACTTTACAAAGGAATTGACTAAGCGTTATACCAAAAGAATGACTCTTAAACCTCAAGTTTTTATTACGGGTGCAACCGGCTATGTGGGCGGACGCTTGAGACAGCGCTTGGAAGAACAAGGGTATCCTATTCGCTGTCTGGTTCGTTCCAAGAGTGCAATTCCGCTTGACCATCCCCAATCGACCCAATATGTCGTGAGTGATACAAGGAATCCACGTTCACTTGCAAAGTCGCTTACCAACGTAGAAGTTGCTTATTTTCTTGTTCAGTCCACAGGTAAATCAGGTGAATTGGATCGGCATTTTGCAGAGCAATTTGCGATAGCTGCAGCTACTGCCAAAGTTAAAAAAATCATTTATCTTGGCGGGCTTGGCAACAACTATGAGATGGATTTATCGCCTCATCTAAAAAGTCGCCAGGAAGTCGGCCATATTTTACGTGCAAATTCAAGTGAAGTGCAATTGATCGAATTTCGTGTTTCAATCATTATCGGTTCTGGAAGTCTCTCCTACGAAGTTATTCGGTCCCTTGTGGATGGATCGCCCGTTTTATTCATTCCAAAATGGGCCTCTAATGAAGCTCAACCCATTGCTATTCAGGATCTTGTGACTTATCTTGTCAAGGCGATGGACTGTCCGCTTGAAGGGGATCCCATCTTTGAGATTGGGGGACGGGAGCGATTAAGTTATAAGGATTTGATGCTTGAATATGCGCGCCAGAAAGGATTAAAAAGATGGACGATTCCTATTCCTTTTACAGCTCCTTTATTTTCAAGTTTCTGGTTAACTCTTGTCACACCTCTCTACATGCGCGTTAGTCGTCGTCTTGTGGAGTCGGCCATTAACTCAACGGTTGTGCACGATCCATTGGCAGCCCATATTTTTGAAATGAAGCCGATTGGTTACAAGGAAGCGATCGAGCTTGCAATCCATAACCATGAAATTCCCGATACCAGGTGGAGCGATGCCCATTCTGTTAGTGGAGGGGTCAGGGATTGGTCAAAGGTGCATTTTGGTAGTCGTATGAGTTGTATCAACCAAGCAGTGGTGCCTTTGACCCTTGAACAAGCGTTTGCTCCCATCCGAAAGATCGGGGGTAAGAATGGTTATTATTTTGCCAACTGGATCTGGAAATTAAGGGGCTTACTGGATTTACTTGTAGGTGGTGTTGGATTCAGGCGGGGTAGACGGGATCCTGAAAATTTGAATTCTGGCGAAGTGATTGACTTTTGGCGTGTGTCAATTATGAACCCAATAAGCAGTTAAAACTTCTTGCTGAAATGAAAACTCCAGGACGATCTGTTTTGGAATTTACGGTAGTTCCTCATAAAAATGGGGTTGAAGTGACACAGAAGGCGATCTTTGACCCGATTGGTGTCTTTGGGATCATTTACTGGTATTTTTTATATTTGCCCCATCGTTTTATATTTAATCGCATGTTTAAAAAAATGGTTAAAAAAATGGGAGAATCAAGGTGAGAATTGCGCTGATCGGTGCTGGTGGACTTGTTGGACAAGCTCTTCAAGATTATTTCATTCCTCAAGGAGTTGAGTTTGTTATTTTTAAACGCAATAAATCCGGCACCTACGATTTTCGCCCATCTGATTTTGAAGGTGTGCAAGCTGTGATCAATCTAGCTGGAGAAACGGTTTCTCAAAAGTGGACTGACAAAGCAAAAGAAGAAATACGTTCAAGTCGCGTGACGACTACAAAAAATTTGGCAAATGCCCTTTCGCAAATTAAATACCCTCCAGAAGTCGTCATCAATGCGTCTGCAATAGGCTATTATGGTGACGGAAAAGAGAAAGTTTTCGATGAATCCAATGCACCCGGATCCGATTTTCTTTCTCAAGTGGTCGTAGAGTGGGAAAAAGCCCTTCTGGTACCGCATACACGCATCGTTTTTGCAAGACTTGGAATCGTTTTAAGTAAAAATGGCGGTGCGCTTAAGAAAATGCTTCTGCCGTTCAAGCTTGGCCTTGGAGGGGAGCTTGGCGATGGAAAACAAATGATGAGCTGGATTGCCATTGAGGATGTTTGCCGTGCCATTCATCACATCTTGAAAGATCGTACCATTTCAGGTCCGGTCAACCTTGTTTCACCAAACCCTGTACATAATAAGAGCTTTACTAAAACTCTCGGAAAAGTCCTCCACCGGCCTACCATCTTTCCCGTCCCAGTCTTCGCCGTCCGCCTCCTTTTCGGCGAAATGGGCGAGAACCTCCTCCTTGGAAGCACCGCTGTCAACCCGAAAGTCCTCCTCGACACCGGTTACAAGTTCTCTTATCCCTTCCTCGAGCAAGCTCTCGAACACGAATTACAATAAAAATTCAACACAGAGACACAGAGACGCAGAGGCACAGAGAAAATACCTCTCTCTGTGTCTCTGTGTTGAATAAATACTAAAATCGGCCGGCGATTTCGCCACCGACGTAGGGAGCATTTTTGAAGTTGTAGCGCTTCTTATCAGTATAATTTTTTTGAGCTACTTTGAGCCTGCCGCCGATGATCTCACCCGCATGGATGTTGCCAAGCCAGTTGCCGTCGCACGATTTGAAGTTGATGCCGAATTCAGCGCCTGTTGCACGGTATTCGATGAGGCCATGGTTCCAGTCGGGTGTTCTGCCTTTGCAGACACGGTGTCTTTCATCAAAAGAACGAGTGGCAACTTCCATGGACCATTGTTGATCCCATGTATAGACTAAAGAGATATTGGTCGGGTAGATGATGTTCAAGGCCCAGCGATCATTGATCTTCCAGTCAAATCCAAGGATTGGGTAGAGCCTGTCGATCTTCATTCCTGTTAAGGCAATGAAACCCATGTTCAAGCCAAAACCTTCTGAGTAGGCGTATCGTCCGGCAAGTAAAATGTCCCAATAGAGGTTGTTGCTTGCATCAAAGCAATCGACATCAGCATTCAAGCGTATGAGTCCTTTCCATACCCAGTTTTCCGCCCGTTCGGTGAAGCCGGCGATGGCAAGTCCAACTGTATTGAAATAACTTCTTTCAAAGAAAGGGTTTTGCCAAATGATCCTTGTATAAGTGTAGGAAGCAGTTGCTAGAAGTCCCTCTTTGTAGCAAGGATCGTAGTAGAATCCGGCGCTTAAATCCAGTTCTGTCATGGAAAATTGAAGATCGTTCAGCGGGATCCTGCAGCGTTTGTTATCAAAATCGGCTTTGCCCATCACTTCTGTGCTTAGTTCAACAGAAAAGGGCTTGATATCATCTCCCCCAGCTTCATTGGCTAAAAGATTTTGTGAGGTGTAGTTGTCTTGGTTCAGTTCAGCAAAAGCGGGGAGGGCAGAAGTAATTGCAAGAGTCAGGCATAGTTTACGAAAGTGGCGCACGGACGACCTCATCATTTGTTGTAAAAAATAAATTTTTAAATGATGAGGTCTAATTCGTCAAGTATTACTCTTTTTGGAAAGAAGGGCTATCCAAGGAACATCCCATCGTGTGCATGCCGTTATCGACATAGACAATGCTTCCGGTAATGCCTGAAGCAAGAGGGCTGCAAAGGAATGCTGCCGTATTGCCGATCTCAATCGCTTCCAAATCTTTTTTAAGAGGAGCATTCTTTTCGGCATAATCGATCATTTTTTCAATGAAACCGATGGCTTTTGCAGCACGGCTTGCAAGAGGCCCTGCCGATATGGAGTTAACGCGGATGTTCCATTTTTGGCCTGCCTCAAAGGCAAGCACCTGCGTATCGCTTTCAAGGGCAGCCTTTGCAGAACTCATCCCGCCGCCATATCCTGGGATTACTTTTTCACTGGCAAGGTAGGTTAAAGCAAGTACCGCTCCCTCTTCATTCATATGAGGGCCAAAGTGCTTGATGAGGCTGATCAAGGAATAGGCGGATGCATTGACGGCTGCCATGTAGCCACTTCGTGAGGTCTCTAAAAGCGGTTTTGCTACTTCCGGACCGTTTGCAAGTGAATGGATCAGGATATCGATCTTGCCATAATCTTTTACGACGCTTTCAACAACTTCTGAAACTGTGTAACCGCCGGCATCCTTATAGCGCTTGTTTTCGAGAATTTCCTGTGGAATGTCTGCCGGAGTGTCGAAGGTTGCATCCAGTGGATAGATCTTGGCAATTTCCATGAGGCTGCCATCAGACAGTTTTCTCGACTCATCAAAACGCCCTTGGGCAAGTGAGGTCGTGAAAATCTTCATTAAGGGAGTCCATGTGCCGATCAAAATAGTCGCACCGGCTTCAGCTAGAGCTTTTGCAATGGCCCATCCAAATCCCTGATCATCCCCAATTCCTGCGATAAAAGCTTTCTTTCCTTTCAAATCGATCTTCAACATTTTTCACCCCACTAATAAGATTCCAGATCATTATAGAAGGTTTCAATTTGTTCGGCAAAAAAATCTGCTGCAATCCCTTCCGTTAGGCGAAGAGCGCCTGTGCTGATCCCATCAATTGAGCTCGATGTCAGCCCATGGGACATCAAAGCTCCATAGTTAAAGCAATAAATATGTTTAAGATAAGGATCATCGCCTAAAAACTGATAATGGGGCCCGAGATAGGGAAACCTGCTCTTGTCCCAAAGCCTAATCTTGGAAGCAAAGTGCTTCAATTCTGGCACGCTCATCACATCCACTTTAAATCCGGTAGCAAGGATGGTAAAATCAGAGGAGCTGGTAGAATCGTTAAAATGAAATTTTGGATTTGAGATTACCCGGTCAATCGCTTCCTGAGGTGGCGGCGTCCCACAAGATTCCACATATGTGATAATCCGGTATTTCCATTCATCAGGTAGCTTATAAAAACCTTGTTCCATTCCCACATGTGCAAGTGCATCGAATTTATTCACTTTGGGTAGTTCTTTTCGCCTGCAGATCATATTGACAGACGTTGCGCCAGCATCAAGCGCGGCAGCAGCCGCATCAAAAGCGGAGGTGCCAGCTCCTATGATCGTGACCCTTTTGTCCTTTAAGAAAGAATAATCCCATATTTCGGAAGTATGCTTATGTGGTGTATCGATTTTAGGCATTTCATACCCACCGCATCCCTTCCTCCCGGTCGCCAGCACCACTTTTTGTGCCCGCACGCTAAATCCCTCAAAAACAAGCTCCAAAGTCCCATTTTCAAGTGGAACGATCTCTGTTAATTTGGCATTGTTAGTAATTGGCAACCGTAGCGCCCTTTTAAGCCAGTTCAAATAATGCCCAAAATCATGCGTAGACGGTTTATCCAGCTTCTCCCATGATTCACAACCATAATGAGCTTCATACCACGCTTGTAACGTCAGTGACGGAGTAAAAAGAGTCGGCCCCGTCGCTTCTTTGGGAGTGCGCAGCGTCGGCATTTGGCCATAGGTCAGCCAAGGGCCTTCCTGATCGACTGAATTCTCATCAAAAATGGCAATCGTATGGATACCGGCCCTGAAAAGTCCATAGCCTGTCGCAATCCCGGCCATCCCCCCGCCAATGACAGCCACCTGAAGGCAATCTGCCTCCTCATGTGCCCAATCAGCCGGGTAACCGATGTGGTCAAGCTCCCAATCGACTCGGGTGTTCAATTCAGCCAGATTGGCCGTCAGGATAAAAGGAATAAGAAAAAGTAACTTGTACATAGTTCCTGACAAATCTAAAGTTACACTTTAGATTTGTCAAGCTTTTCAGATTAAATGGGTGGTATTGAATAGTAAGTCGCTTCGAAAAGGTGGTGTTTTATCCCTTTTACTGAAAGTGCTTTTCCCATATGATTTTGATTTTTTTTATTAATCTTAATATTGAAACCAATTTTAAAGGATCCATGAAAAACGCGACTCAAAAAACCAAGGTTAGACCTAAAAAAAATGCAGATACCTTTGTCAAAATCTCAGACATTCTCAATGGAAAAAAAAGATTTAATGGTATGCCCGTGTTGAAGGAATTACAATTAAAATCCGAGTTGTTCGTTAGTAATAGAAATGATGACATTTTTATTTCGGGAATCAAAACTAACTTTTCTGATTTAGATAAAATGATTAGGGGGC
>CAZOAX010000133.1:0-6408 GCA_964577735.1 uncultured bacterium | reverse complement strand
TAGGCCAGGACCGCCGCCAGTAATAACAGCAAAGCCTTTCTTGGCAATTTTTTCAGCTACTTCCATGGTCAAGGCGTAATAAGGGGATCCTTCATGCAGACGCGCGGACCCAAATATGGATACGGAAGGCCCAAGTGAAGTCATATTCTCAAAGCCGTCTACAAATTCAGAAATGATCCGAAATACGCGCCAGGAATCACTCAGTAATTGCTTAGTCTCTGTTTCTGTAAATTCAAACTCTGACATATTTATTTTCCAGTGAGTAGCGTCGACATGATTTTTTCAATGCGTGTTTTTCTTTTGCCAGGTTGTCCTTTATTGCCGTTTGCCACTTCATGTAAGTTTTCAATTGCAATGAACGCCGAAGGGTCTTCCCGATTGATCAGCTCTTTTAATTCCGATAATTGCAAACGTTCAGCGATAACGTAAAGGATCTCTCTTTCATCACCGGAAAATCCGCCTCTGCCGTACATGATGGTAAGGCCAAGGCCGAGTTCATGAATGATCGCATCAGCAATTTGTTTGGATTTGGATGAGATGATCAAGACAGATTTTGTTTCATCAAGACCAATGATCACCGTATCCATAATTTTAATTACGACCATATACATGATCAAAGAGAGTAATGCGGGATGCCAATCCTGAAAAACAATTCCAGCCCATGTAAAAACGAAGATATTGCAAAAAAGAACGGTTTGACCAACGGTAAAACCTGTTTTTTTGTTAATGATGATCCCAAGGATCTCCGTTCCATCCAAACATCCCCCGTAGCGGATGATAAGGCCGATACCAATGCCGAGTATGGCGCCTCCGATCACGACCACTTCGAGCGGATCCCCGGTAAATTTCAGGTCTGTATAACTTTCCAGAAAGACCATGGAACCGGCAAATACGAGGACTGCAAAAAGCATCTGGAGTACGAATACCCTTCCAATGAACTTATAGGCGAGCACAATAAAAGGCAGGTTGAAAAGCACGAGAAAATAAGGGGTGAGTTTTTGGCCAAAAATAGTCCCTGTGATCATGGCAAGGCCCACGATGCCGCCGTCGATCAGGCGATTGGGGATCAAGAATACTTGGATGGAAAAAGCGGCTATGATAGCCCCAATGGCAAGCCATAGATAGAGTATTATAAAGGCGGGCCAGGTTTTTTTTGTTTGCTGTATAAGCGGCATAAATTATATCGGGGTTGAAATCTTGAGTTAACACGATTCGTATAACACATGAGTGAATAAAATAAAACCTCTTTAGCAGAGGTTTTATAGAAGAATTTTCTTTCTTTAGCTTTAGGATGATTATGATGAGGAGAACGCGGGAGACGGGGCTCGAACCCGCAACTTCCGCCGTGACAGGGCGGTGCTCTAACCAATTGAACTACTCCCGCATGGAGTATAAAGTCTTGGGCGCAACAGGACTCGAACCTATGACCGCCTGTGTGTAAGACAGGAGCTCTACCAACTGAGCTATACGCCCCAAGAACGTGTGTAAATTTAGCAATTGGCGTAATTTTCTGCAAGCGTTAATCTTAAACTTTCTGAAAAAATATAAAAAAGAGCAAAAATCATGCGTATTTTCATCTTTCTATTCACCGCTTTTTCCCTTCTAGGGGCATGTCAGAACAGCTCTTATGCTAAATTTAAAGAAAAAGGACAATCAAAGAGCCGTTTGCTTGTCGAAGAGCTAAAAATGATCCGAACGAAAGATCAATTGGTTGAAAAACGTCAATTTTTACGTCGGTATTTTGATGAACTCTACGATTTGAACGAACAGGTAAAGATCTATGCTCAAAATCATCCATCTCAAGTTTTGCCGCCTTTGGATCTGGAGGCTAAGGAGCTTAGCGATCAGCTAAAGCTTGAGCTTTTAAGGGTCTCCCGTTTAGACGGAGGAAGAGAGATCATAGAAGAATGCAGGCAGAGCAGGAAACTTACTCCGAATTATTAAGAATCGGTTAATTCCGAAATATATAATCACTAAATAGTCTATAATAAAGGAAAAAATATTAAGGATACATCCTCATGCCAATTCGAATAGGTTCTAATGAATATTTTAAATCCAATCAAGCTGCACGGGAAAACGTCAATAAGATCGGAAGTGAAAAGCTAAAAGGTTTTGAAAAGTTTTGCACTAAAGTGGCAAAATTCATCAGAAAATATTTAATATGTGGAATAGATAAACAAGATTGGAAAACGCGTGTAACAACCCGGGTTGATAGCCTCTCAGAAAAAGTGCTTAAGAAGCAGATAGGTTATAATACCGCCATTAATAACCATGTCAATGGCATGATCGAAGACGTTCAGCAAAATGCATTCACTGAGTTCATGAAAGGAATCCCGACGATAAGGGCAAAAGTCAGCGAGCTGAAAGGAATGGATCAACTTAGCCAACATCCGGAATTATTAAAAAGTTTAAATGCAATTGATGGAGATAAGAAGCTCGAGGCTTGTACTGCCTTGTCTTCATTACTTGCGACACTTGCAGGAGTAAGCCCTGTTGTTGGTTCTGAAGCCGATCCTTTTTATGCAAAAGTTAAAGAATTAGAAAGTGAACTTGGTAAAAAGGGCTCAGAAGAAAATAAATTTGTTGCTGCAAATCTTAAGAATTTAACCCAGGCCCTCAGTATATGGCCGGATCCTGCGATTCAATTTAAACCAGCAGACGATGCGACAGAAAATCAAAAAAATAAAGGAACTGTCGTATTCAATGAAGCAGTGCAAAAAGAAGTGCTGAGAAAGTGGGGGCTAAGCTCAAAGTCGATTGAAGGCCTGCTAACGGTCGATGCTTTAAATAAAGCAAAAACGATACCTCTTGCCAAGATTTGGGCTGAAAAAATGAAAAATCAAAGAATTGATCTGATCATCCTATTGCCTGAAATTTCCAATAAGTACGAATTTAAAAGATATGGGTTCTTTCAGGATCGTGTAGATGAAGCTAATAAAATTGCAAAGATGCAAAAGAAAGACCTAAAAAAACTGGATGTTTCATTTGCCAACTTCCTTGCTGACCAGACGACTGATCTTTGGGAGCCACTTGCAATTGGTTTGAAAAAAGCAAAATCAGAGACTATCACCAAAAATGAGAAGAACCTTAAGGATGCAGAGGAAGGTCTTAGTAAATATACAGACATTGGAGACTTGGCTATATTAAGATCGAATATAGCTATCTATGAGAAGAACAAACAAATTTTCCAAAAACATTGGAATTTAGATGGTCTTGATAAAAAAATAGGTAAAGAACAGGCCAGGATCGGGAAACTGACCAAAAAAATTAATAAAGATTATTCTGATAAAAGGATCGCGAAGCTTTCTTCTCTCTATGCAGAAAGTGCTGACAAGCGAAAAGAGATCAACGTTAAGCTTGTCACCTACTCAGTTAAACATAGTTTTGCGACACTCTGCTTTGGAGTGAAGTCTTTGGAGCTGGCAGAAGATGCCAATGCAGCTGAATGCGGCCAAATAATCGATGAGGCAGATGAAGCAATCAGGGCTTTTTCGATCTTCTTAAATGAGTTGAAGTATCTAAAGCAGGAAGGTCATGATAATTTTCAATTTGATGCATGGAAGTCCATAGATAGTGATGAAATAGAGACTTATTCATTTGAAGATATAAGGATGTGGACAGAAGGTCTCCTTAAAGATTACCGTACAGCTAAAAATCGTGCTATTGATAGAGCTCAATTAATCGAAGATCTTGCTCTCTTGGAAACGGGTGCAGAGGCGGTAGGTCAGGCAAATGCAGCTGCGGAAGACCAATTGTTTTTGGATAACCTGCTCTTTTCATATGATCTTGAGCAGACAAATGATGATGGGAATTGCTTCTTTCATTCCATTAAGGCAGGCTTAGAGCATTTGGATGGTTTTGATGCCTATAAAGCTATGACGGCCGAAGAGCTGCGTGTGGCTATGTATGCACATATGAAAGTTCATGCTGGCGATTATCAGTTTGAAATTGCTCAATTTCTTTCAACGGATGTTTTAGACTATGCTCAGGCTCCAGATGACCGTGCCGACGCATTGATTCTTCAAAAAGCCCCTAATCTGCAAAATTTATATACAGATTTTAGAGCACAATATAACGCTCAAAATAGCAACAAATCTGATTTGTCAGATAATCTCATGGCAGGATATTTGAACGATGCGACTGTAATAGCATATGCTGATGCTATGGAAGCGGAAACTACTTATGTAGATTTGAGAGAGGCTCTAGTGATGGCTGACATGTTGAATATCCGGCTGGATATCCGGTCAAAAGCTCTTCCAAATGATGGAGTCGTATTTAAGGAAGATCTTGTTGATCTTCCAGTTATCCATATCCATAGACCAAAGAGCAAACCTCACTTTGAATTGTTAGTAGAGAAAAAAATAGCTCCTGATGCAGGGACCACAGCAACTTAAGAGGAATCCGATGAGCAGAATACAACCTGGTTCAAATGATTATTTTAATGCATATACAGAAGAACTTAAGCATATTAAAGAGCTTTCGACTGTAAAGAAAAATTGGTTTGTCCGGAAAGCTTGCAAGGTGATGAAAGGCATTCGGAAAGCTTTCGATGTAGATATGAAGAAAAACTATGAGGCCAGTTTTGCAGCTGCAAAAAAATCCATCGAAGAGAATCAATACAAATCTAACATCGATAATTATGTGGAGAGTGTTGTCTACGATTGTAAATCGAGTGTCTTTGAAAATTTCAAATTGGGGCTTTCCGAATTAAGTGCCGTCCTCGCGAAAAATGTTGATTTTGCAGATGAACTAGGTGATCACGCTGAACTCAATCAAGCAATCAATGCAATCAATGGTGATAAAAAGATTGAGGCATGCGAGGCATTGGCTAAAATTGGTGGACTTCTGAACAAGATTAATACGGACAACCCGGATACCGAATTTTTGAAGTTTGTCGTCGAATTAAAAGATCAAGTCTCAAAAGAGGGGGCCTCGACAAAGGATTATCTGGATTTGAACTTGAAAGATATGACAGCTGCGATGAAATGGGATTGGAGCAAAAGCTTATCGGCAGATACACTTGCGAAAGTTCTCAGCGAAGATCAGAAAAAAGATATTGATTTGATCAGGAATATCAAAGAGTGGCGGGCTGCAATGCATAAGCAGCAGGACGAGCTGCTTTTAGCTCTGCCTGTAAATACCACTAAATCGCTGACCTTCAAAAAATATTACGGATTCTATCTGGATCAGATTGATGAGGTTAAAAAGGTTTCCAAGCGACAAATGAGCGAAGTTTCCAGTAATAAAAAATTGGAAGCGTCAGTGTTTAACTTTTTGACAAGTAAAGTAGAATCACAAATCAGAGAGGCTGAAAAAGCCATCGCACCTAAAAGTACAGCTCTTGCTGTTTCAAAACAAAGGTTAGAGGATTCCAAGAAAGACATCCATGAATTGAAAAGCAAACTGAAATCGATGCGAAGGGACAATGAAGAGTCGACTGATCGTTACAAAATAAGAGAACAAAATCTCATTAGCTTAAAAGAAGACAGAAAATCTCAAAAAGAACTTTACGAAATTCTTAAATCGGAGTGGAAGGAATCATTTCCGCCTCTTGAAACTGAAATTAAGAAGATGAAGAAAAGTCCTCAAAATGAAGTGTCTGAGTTGATCGATCTGGTAAAGGCATCCAAACAGCTAACGGATGACGTAAAATCGATGCAATTAGTTTATGAAGCTAAAGTTGAATGGGATCTGATCAGCTATGTCCGTCAAAAATTGCCAGCTGTTGATCAAAATATGGATGTAGATCAATGCAAAGAGCTCGTGCAAAGGTGTACCCAGATTGAAAGTAAGATAAAAGACTTAAAAAAGGATGTGGAAGGCATACCCTTATCCTATAAAGATAGAGACAAGGTTAGTTTTAAAATCCTGGGATCTGAGGAAGAGATTTCACGTCCCTTGGCAGGTCAGAGACTTGATGAGTGGCTTAATGAGGTCAAGGAAAAAAAACGTGAAGCACAATATCGGGCGATTGACCTGAATACCCTACAGTTAACATTAAAACTTCCTAAGCCTGTTCTTAAGAAGCGTTTAAGCCCGGCGGATAAATTGCTTTTAGAAGGACTAAATTTCAATGTTAAAACTTACCACGACAAAGATGAAAGTCTCTTTGCAGCATGCTGGAATAAGCCAAGCGACATTGCTAAAGACCGGGAAGATTTAAGAGAGTATATTGTAGATAATAAAGCTGTATTTCAACCAAAAGTAGCAGAATTTATTCAAAATGACATTTTCAGTTATATGCAAGGTGCAGATGGGAAGCCGACTCAATTAATGCGGGATATGCCGGATCTTGCGCTTATGCATATAAGATATCGTCGTGAATACAAAGTGGCAGATGATGAGAGAAAAGCAGAATTGATGACCCAGCTTGAGCAGGAATGCAAGCATAACTCAATTTTTGAGACG
>CAZOAX010000132.1:3326-6428 GCA_964577735.1 uncultured bacterium | reverse complement strand
GCAGGATAGACAACGTTCACGCAAAAGCATCTTCTTATTTTGTGCTTCGCACAAAAAATGTGATGACAAAAAGAAAGGAACTTTCTTTTTGTATATCCTGCCCATCATGCCGCCGAAGGCGATCCTGCATATCTTGTTAATTTCTATATGAAACGTTTAGTGGTTAGTGGGCGGCGTCGGTGGAGGGCTTGGATCTTGCGACGACTTTTTTGCAGAAGAAGATCATCGGGATCATGAGAAGGAAAAGCCAGGCAGCAAGCCAGGCAAGGTCATTTGTGGCAAGCATGAAGGCCTGTTGTTCCACTTGCCGATCAACGACGCGGGCGACAACTTGTGGCGAAAAGATCTCGCTGTAGTTATAGATTTGATTGAGGATGTAGTTCTTGGCATTGATGGCATCAGCAAGTCTTGCGTGATGGAATATCTCAAGATGCGTCCAGAGCTGGATGGCAAGAGAGGTACCAAATCCGCTTCCCACTAGGATTCGAATAAAGTGGAAGAGCCCGGTTGCGCTCGGCAGCCGGCTCATCGGCACTTCGCTTAAAGAGAGCTGTACAATGGGAAGAAAAAAGATCGCGATTCCAAATCCTTGATAGAATCGCGAAAGCATGACAGTTCTTAAGTCAACTTGTGTGGTAAATTGAGCCTGATAGAAGAACCCTAGGGCAAAAAAGAAAAAGCTTAATGCCGCTATCTTCCTTAAGTCAAATAATCCCATATATTTTCCAATGAACATAGAAAATAGTACCGATACAAGGCCTACAGGCGCGACAGCAACTCCTGCCCAGTAGGAAGTATAGTTTTGTTCTGTTTGTAGCCAAAGGGGCACGGTCACAGCACTTGTGAAGTAAAGCAGGTAACCAATTGTGATGGCGATCGTTCCAATTGTGAAGTTGCGGGATTTAAAAAAGGAAAAGTCGACAATCGGAAATTTTTGAAACGATGTCCAAATGATAAAATAGGTAAGAGAGATTGCTGAAATGGCTGTTAGCGTAATGATTGTATTGGACTCAAACCAGTCTAAGTCTTTCCCTTTATCTAACATAATCTGCAGGCAAGCGACACCTAAACTTAAAAGAAATAGCCCCTTCCAATCGATTGGCAACCTGACCACTTCACTTTCCTGATCTTTCAACATTGCCCACGTAACAATTGCTGAGAATAATCCAATTGGCACATTGATATAAAAAATCCACGGCCAAGAATAGACTTCAGTTAAATAGCCACCAACAATCGGCCCAAGTACTGGAGCTACAATGACCACCATCCCCCAAAAACCAAGTGCTGTCCCCTGTTTTTCAGGCGGATTGCTAGCAATGAGAATACTTTGAGATAGCGGAATTAATGACCCAGCAACGGCACCCTGCAATACCCTGAAAATAATAAGAGTGGTCAATGAATGGGAAAAACCGCAGCAAAACGATGTGAGAGCAAAAAGAAGGACGGACCAGACAAAAAGACGTATACGTCCAAAGTAGGCAGATAGCCATCCGGTCAAAGGCAGTACGATCGCATTGCTTGCAGCAAAGGCTGTGATCACCCAGGTGCCTTGATCTGCGCTAACGCTCAAACTTCCGGCGATGTAGGGAATAGCCACGTTTGCAATGGAGGAATCCAGTACTTGGATAAAGGTACCAAGCCCGAGTGCAAAATTGAGCAGTAAGAGCTTTCCCCCTCTATAATATTGCATGACTAAAGCTCTTGTTTTTCCATGATCTCTTGAATCACACGGTCTACTTTTGCCATATCGATATCAAATATCCTGGTGCCGGTAATCATTTTAGAACTAGGGATTTCAGCAAGCATGGGGAGGTCTTGATTTGCGATATTTACATCTACATTGGCAGATATTCCGAGTCGAATGGGATACCTTTCAAGTGTCTGTTTATCTAAAGCGATCCGTACAGGAAGCCTTTGAACGATTTTGATCCAGTTACCAGTTGCATTTTGAGGAGGGATCAGTGAAAAAACGCTTCCGGATCCAGAGGCGATCCCAAGCACTTTCCCTTCATATTTAACGCCGGAGCCATAGAGATCAAACCAAACTTCCGCCGGTTGTCCGATACGCATGTATTTTAATTGCGTTTCTTTAAAGTTGGCATCGACCCACACATAGTCTTTTGGGATCACTGACATCAAGCTTCGCCCTTTGCCGACTGTTTGACCTGCATTTACAGTCCTTTGTGCGATAAATCCTGTCGCAGGTGCATAAATCGCTGTGTGTTTTAAATTGTAATAAGCTTCACGCACGGCATTCTTTCTTTCAACTATGCGTGGATGTTCTTCAATAGGTGTTTGTCCAAGAGCATCGGTCGAATATTTCAATTGCGCTTCTGATCGTTTCAAATCGTTTTTCGCTGTGTTCAAGGCATCCTGTGAATGGGTGTAGTCTTCGTTAGAAATGGCCCTAGAGCCTACAAGTGCAGAACGGTTGTTAAAATCATACTCGGCTTTAGAAAGGGCAATTTTCTTTACTGCTACATCGGCTTCATTGACAAGGACTGAAGCACGAAGCTGTTTGATATTGAGTACTTCTGCAGATAGCGCTGCAAGCGCCCGGTCATAAGCTGCTTGATAATAGGTTGGATCCAACTGTACAAGCAACTGCCCTTCTTTCACAAGGTCGGTATCATCGGCATAAAATGCGACAACTGAGCCATCGATCACAGAGTTGATTTGTACCAGACTTCCGCTTCCATAAGCATCGTCAGTTGATTCATAATATTGCCAGTAAAATAAATAGATCAAAGCTAAGAGAGTGCCGATCACAAGCAGGAACAAAGTAAATAGGATCAGCAAGCGATTTCGTTTTTTTGTAGATGGGTCCCTTTCGATGGGTTCATTACTCTGTGCAGTCACTGTCATAACCTCCACCTATAGCATTGATAAGATCTAACACACTTCCATAAGTTCTCCCGAGCGCAATCAATTCCTGATCTTGTGAGATCAGCATATTCCCCTCGCTTGTCAACTCATCAAGCCCGGTTCCTATGTTATGAGCTACCCTAAGAGAGACCAGGTGATTATATTCCTTTTGATGAACAACCTTGGACCTGTATTCTGCAAGGCGCTGCCAGTTATTCTTTAATAGGGCAATTGATT
>CAZOAX010000132.1:0-3316 GCA_964577735.1 uncultured bacterium | reverse complement strand
TGTACTGCAGAATTGCCCCGTTGTAATCGATCTCAGACTTCCTTAGGTCAGCAATCAAGCGTCCACCATCAAAGATTGGCAAAGTCATCGCAGGGTCTACATTGAAAAAGGTACTCTCCCACTTGAACAGTTGCGCAAAATGAATGGTTTGAAACCCAAAGAATGCATTCAAATTGAAATCAGGATAGAAACCGGCCTTCGCTACTTCGATCAAATCTCCGGCAGATTGAATGAGCTTGATCTGTGCTGCAATATCAGCTCGCTTAGAAATCAAATGCAGTGGTAAATTATGCGGCATCGGCACTTTTGGCAAAGGCATCTGGTCAATTGAAATATCGCATATAGTCTCATCAAAATCGCCAGCAACAAGTGCCATCAATTGATACTGCTTAACAGCAATGTCTCCTTGAACGCCTAAGAGAAGATCATTTGAATCGATCAAGTTGAATTCAGCTGTCTGAACAGCAAGCTCTGTTTCTACATTGGCCCCCACACGCTGTTCAACCAGGTTTAGGTATTGTCTTCGGTTAGCTACTAAATCAAGCAGGTTTCTTTCTCGCTCATAATCCACCTGGAGAGCAAAATAGACTTTGGCAATTTGAACGGCCAATTGAAGTTCAGCATAAGCCAGTTCTGCCACCTCAGCTTCCACTCGTCCCAAAGCTGCACTATAGGTATTGCGATTCTTGCCCCAAAAATCAAAGTTGTATTTGAAGTTCAGCTCCGTCTCATAAAGGGTAAAATATTCCGGAATAAGGCCGCCTGGAATAACAGGAACATCAATGATGGGTGTATTTGAACCGGCAGGGCCTGAAGCGAAAGGGATCACGCCTGTTTCACTCAGCTTCTGCCTGGAAACATCAGCTCCAAGTCCGATATAGGGAAATAGAGTAGATCTCACACGGCTTGCTATAGCAATCGAAGTATAGATCCGATTAACAGACATTTGAAGTGTCGGATTTTGCCTGATGGCACTTTCAATAAATTCAGTAAGCTGGCAGTCATCAAATATGAGCCACCACTGCTCTGGCATCCTGGCATCTTGAAAAATTGGATCAGTACAATCAATCTGAGCAATTGCATCTTCCATGGCTGTATACGGCGGATCGATCGGATCGAGCTTGCAGACCGAGTTACATCCAGAAATTAAAAAAATAAATGGCAGAACATAAAGATGACGCATGAGACCATCTTCATGTGTAAAGTTATTATTTTACAACTGAAAACATTTGCATTTTCTTGCAGTATTCAATATAAGTTTTGCCATGGACGTAATAGAAGCCCTTCAAAACAGAAAATCCTGCCGTGGATTCCTTTCTACTCCGGTAGATCATGCCCTTATTGAAAAAATACTGGATGCTGCAAGATGGGCACCTTCTGGCGTGAACCATCAACCAGCCCAAGTGGCGATCCTCGGGAAAGATACGAGAGCTTTATTATCAAATCGATTGATTGAGGCCTTCAGGTCCGGCATTAAGTCAAATCCTGACTATGACCCGCCATCTAAAACATGGGCGGACATCTACAAGCAAAGAAGAAAGGCATGTGGTCTTGCGCTATACAAGGCCCAGGGCATCACTTTAGAAGATTACGACGCCAGAAATAAGCATTGGGAGCGTAATTATACATTCTTTGGTGCTCCGGCATCGCTCATCGTTTACATCGATAAGAATATGCCTAAAAGCTCCTGGATTGATCTTGGGATTTTTATTCAATCCGTTCTTCTTGCAGCTGAAGATCTAGGTCTTGCTACTTGTCCACAAGCCGCTTTTTCTGATTATCCCGACATCGTCCGGGAAGTTTTGAATTTGAAAGATGTGGACATTGTTTGTGGAATTGCAATCGGTTATGAGGATAAATCCCATCCCCTCAATTCTTATCGAACCGTTAGAGAGAATGTTGAAAATTTTTCTAAAGTTTACCCATAGGTGAAAGTATGACTATGATCGCAGAAAGAATATCCCATGAACTGCTGCAGCAATATAACAATCTTCCTGAGCGCAACTGGCTTTCATACGGGAAATTTCAAATCGAAGTGGAAAAATTGAACGTGAATGTTTATGTCACTATGATGAGAATAAAAAATTCGTGCGGCACTTTTTCAAATGAGACGAAGGTCTTCATCAATCTTCCAGCTGATAAACAGGCAAGAAAGATCGTTCGTGATAAATTCAACTTAAATTCCTGGAATTCAGATCAATCGCTATTTGATGCGATCGATATCCGCTATGTGAAAGAAAGCGCAAAGTATCTTAGATTGATGAAAGGAGCAAGTTAAAACCTGCTCTTTTATCATTAAAAAATGATCTTGAGATCGGGATATTTTTTCGTGATTCTCTTGACTTCTTTTGACGAAAGTCTTAAATAATCATTTCCTATTTCTATATCGCAATCAGAAAGATCTAATTGACGTAGATTGGGGAATTTATCAACGGCTTCATAAAATTCATCTAATGTGGCCTCTGAATAACCGAAATCCAGGGACTTAAGGTTGGAATGATCCTTCATTTTTAAAATTTCATGGAGGGGTAATCTTAAGGTTTGAAGATTGTGAAGGTTACCTAGTGCTTCAATCGTTTCATCACCTATCCGTTGATACGGAGATAAAACCAAGCTTTGTAGATTGCTGTGTTTCTCCAGGATATTTGCAATACAATTATCACGATGATAATTACAAAGATCTAAATGATCAAGATTGGCAAGATCCAGAACTGCATTTATAATTCTACTATTAATAGCATTAAGTTTTAACCGTTTAAGGTTTTTCTTATTTTGCAGAATTTCAGTAATCTCATAATCTGCTAGACCATCGAGTGCGATATCCTTCAGATCTTTTAGATTGCAAATGGCATCTACAATTCGTTTACTGCTGCCAAGATTATCAAGAGTCAAGCTTTGCAGATGGATGTTGTTTTCTAATAACTCGACGATTTGGTCCTCAGTCATCACACATCCCCCATCAAGGTTTAACCTCTGTAGATTGGATAGATTGACTATCGCTTTTGCAATTTCATCATCCATGTGCATTAGACGAAGACTTAACCCTCGAAGATTGGGATGGTCTTGTATTATTTCCAGGAGTTGCTGCGTCGATACCCCTAGGCAACCTAATAGATCTACATCTTCGAGTTGGTCAAATGTTTTAAGTGCACTAACTAGTTTATCCCCTGAAAAATTAAATGAATTAAGAGATATCTTTTTAAGGATTGTGCATTGACTCAAATTGTCTAAATCTTCATCTTTAAAGTCCTTAAATGTAGATAAATTTGCTGAGGTTAATTTGTGGTCGATCACATATTGCACTGCCTCTTTAGCA
>CAZOAX010000131.1:0-6448 GCA_964577735.1 uncultured bacterium | reverse complement strand
ACAGATGAGGGGAAAAAACTTTATGAAAAACTTGTCGCTAAACATCCGGAAGCTGTATTTGCGAATCGTATTCTCGAGGAAATTGAGTTTGATGCTTTGATTAAGAAAATGCAAAGCAGGCTGAGCGGTCCTGACTCTGCAGAGGTTGAAGGTCAAATCAAACAATTTATCCAGGCTCATCCGTTAAGAGCCAATTATTATATTAAGCTTGGTCGAGTCTATAACCGTAAACAGGAACATCAGGAAGCTGTCCTTCTATACCTTGCTGGATTAAAGGCGATCCCTGAGTCAGTTGAGTTAAAGCTTGCTTTGGCCAATACCTACATGAAAAGAGGCGATCATGTACCTGCAAAGGACCTATTTGAAGAAATTCTGAAGGCAGATCCGGAAGATACGGAAGCAATTGCCGGGCTTGGGAAGTTGGACGAGATCGGAGGTAAGAAAAAAGAGGCAGAGGCTACATACAAAAGAGCCTTGAGAATCAATCCTTACAATCTGACAGCCCTAAACTACCTTGCGGACTTGTTGATTGAAGAGCAGTCTTTTGATCAGGCAAGAGAAGTACTTGAAAGAATTAAAAAAGTGGACCCGACGGCGGACTGGGTGGAGGATTCCTTACGCGATGTCAAATATGGCCCGATCCTTCGTGAGATCAAGCTTAAAACAGAAGCAAAAGAAGTTAAGGAAGTGGGCCCTCTATATGAGCAATTGATCCGACTTGAGCCTAAAACTCCTGATTATTATTTGAGGGCAGCAAGATTTTATCATCATGAAAAAAAATATGATAAAGCCGTTGACAGTTATCTTGCAGCAAGCAAGCTTGATCCTGAAAATTCAGATCTCTGGGCCGGGCTTGGGCTGGTTTATTTATCGAAGCATGAATACAAAGATGCCGCAAAAGTATTTAGAAAGTCACTAAAGCTCAATCCGGAAAATGCAGATGCCCTTGCCGGACTTGGGAGTGTAGAAGCGCATGATAAGAACTTTAAAAAGGCCAATCAATTGATTGGAAGAGCCCTGGATATTGCTCCTGATCTGGAGGCTGTTCTCTCCTCTCTTGGTAATTTGAGAATGCTGGAAAAAAAATATGAGCAAGCAGCTGAGGTCTATTTAAAATTACTAAAACTACACCCCAAAGAACAATGGATCCAAAGATCATATGAAAATGCAATCAATGGAAAGGAATTGGATCAAATTGACAAATTGATCAAAGAAAAGCTTTTTCAGGAAGCAAAAGAGCGCTATGAGGCGCTCGTTAAAAAGTATCCGGATAATGCAGCTTATTATTCAGGTGTTGGCCTGATGAATTTGCGCTTACGAAAATATGCAGCTGCTACAGATGTCTATTTGGAAGCATTAGAAAGCAATCCGGATGAAATGGAGTTAATCGTCTCTCTTGGGTATTCCTATCTGCTTGCCAAGAAATGGAATGAGGCATTTCCGATCCTCAAAAATGCAGTCGAATTAGATCCTAAAAATGCCGAAGCTTTAGCCGGGCTTGGAAGAGTGTACGCTGAACTTGGTGCTGAAGGAAGAGCAGAAGAGCTTTTTCTGAAAGCATTAGAATATAAGCATGATAACCAATCCGCTTTGACTTTCTATGCCATGCTTCTGATGAAACAAAAGCGATTTGCTGAAGCTGTCAATATCGTTGAAAGATTGCGCTTTGAGCTTCCCGAAGAAGACTGGGTGGAGAATTTACTAAAAGATGCAGAGGACGGACCGGTCACAGAAATTGCAAAATACTTTTCCAATGAACAGGAGTATGAGGAAGCCACAGGCTTGTATTGGCAACTTTTGGAATCATCTCCAAATGATCCTGCAAGATATGAAGCGCTTGGTGCCATGTATGTGAACCTTTATGATTATTGGAGAGCCATTGAGATTTATGAACAAGGGCTTGCCATCGATGCCGATGCCCATTATTTGCGCCGGGCGATTGCATTTGCTTACATTTATTTAGAAGAATATTGCCTGGCAGAAGAGATCTTTAATGAATTACTTGAACTCGATCCTGAAGATGCTGAAAGCATTGGTGGACTTGGCCGTATCGAAGCCCTGACCGGGTGCTGGGATGTCGCAGAGCAATATTTTATGCTTGCCTTGTCATTAGCGCCTGAAAATACGACGGTACTTGGTTTTTATGCCGATATGAGGCGGGCTCAAACGCGTTATTGTGAGGCCCTTGAGATATATGAGCAAATGCTTGAAATCGATTGCAAGCCTAAATGGATCCGCACATCCCGGCATGAAATGCTTAACAAAACGATGCCGACGATTACGATCCTAGGCGGCATACATGAGGAAAGGGAAGGGGATCCATCTGTTCATCGTTCTTCAGCAAAATACGTTGTGCAAGGGGCTGGTGCGCTTGTCAATTATCCGATCTGCTGCGACCTTGATCTTTGGGGGAAAATGTATGATGAGTATTTCTCATTAAAGGACTTGATCACAAGAAATACCCTCTATTCCTTTGATGTAGAGCGTGCCCATATCGGGTTAAGGCATTTAACTTGCAACGATTGGACCGTGGACTTGCAGCTTGGCCTAAGCAATTATTCCCGCTACAATCGCGGAACATCGGATGCTCAGCAGGGGACGATTTTTGAACCGGGAATTCGGTTAACCTATCAACAGCCTCAAATGAAGTCCTCTGTTGCTATTTGGAGCGACTCGACCATCATAGCACGGAATTTCAGTCGCAATGTCAGTAAGCTTGTGGGCAGGTATTTTATAAATACGACGTATGAACAGCAAGTGATGCAAAGAGGGTGGGCAGGTTTTGATGCCAGTGGCTCCTTCTATAACGATTACGTGGACAATACATCAGCTAATGCTCTCGGCTGGTTTCAATGGCGTCCACCGGTCTATACCAATAATATTTTATTGCGCTACCATGTAAGGGTTGGAAAATTCGGTGAAAATATTCCCGACTACTATACTTACAAGGCGCAAGTTGTGAATTATTTTCAGGCTACTTTTGAAAATTATTGGAGAGTATGCTGGGCAGACACCTTCCATACAGCGCTTTCTTTAGGCGTAGGATCTCAAAATACCCTGACTAAATTTGCGCAATTCATCGTTTTAAATCCTGTCCAGGATAACAAATTGAAATGGGACAACCGGTTTTACACGATTGGGATTTTTAAAACGGTATATAAATGGGATCAATTGCAGGCGACACTACTTTTGGACTATTACCGTGATACCGAAAAATACCGAATGGCCTCCATCCTCGGGGAATTGACATGGCGGTTTTAGGAGATGCACTCTAATGGATGATATTCGTCATTTTATTGATCTCATCAATATCGATGGATTCTCCCAGCTGAACTGGGGTTGGAAAGCTTTTTTCATCTATGGTGGTCTATTCTTATTTTTTGCTTCGATCTCATTGATTCAAACAGTTATCGGATGCTTTTGCATTCTTTTGCGATTTAGGGAAATTCCGGCAGAAGATGTGTTCCGCATCATGAGATCGAACTCATTACCGCTCATGACATTTGTCGTCCCGGCTTATAATGAAGAAAAAGACATCGTCCATACAGTCAAGAACATGCTCAGTCTCTCTTATCGCTATAAGAGACTGATCGTTGTGAACGATGGATCAAAAGACCGTACATTTGAGTTATTGAAAACCCAGTTTGGGCTAAAAGAAATCCCTCCATCATATCCAGGAAAACTGCCTACCGGCCCCATTCGAGGCTTTTACGCAAGTGATGAATTTCCGGAGTTACTTGTCATTGATAAGATCAACGCCGGAAAGGCCGATGCGCTTAACTGTGGACTGAATGCATGTACAGGCGAAATTGTGGTTTGTGCTGATGCCGATACCCTTGTTGATGATAGCGCTTTAAACCAATTGATCAGACCTTTTTTGGTTTATCCTGACACCGTTGCAGCTCACGCCTCTATTGGAAACGTCAATGGCTGCACGATCGGGGAGAATAGGATTTTGAAATATAACTTTCCTCAGAAACTTCTGCTTGGTTACCAAGTGCTTGACTTTATGAAAGGGTTTCTTGTGGAACGTTTGGGTCAAAGCTGGACCAAGGGGGGCCTTGTGATCCCCGGTAACTTTGGGATGTTCAACTTGAATGCCATCCTGGAGATAGGCGGCTATGATAGAACCTCGATCATTGAAGATACGGAAGTGATCACGCGGATGCATAAGTATTATCTCGATCGAAATAAGCCCTACCGGATCACTTATATTTCTGACATTGTCGCTTGGACGGAAGCACCTGAGACTATAAAGATGTTAAGAAGGCAGCGTCTTCGCTGGTATAAGGGCACGACGCAAAATATTTGGCAATACCGCTCGATGTGGTTCAATCCCAAGTACCGCTCGATCGGTCTCTTTGTTTGTCCCATGACTGTCTTTGAAAAGATCGCGCCCTTGATCGAGCTTTCAGGCTTTGTGATCCTGGGCCTTGCAGCACTGAGAACCAATGTTGATATAGGTCTTGTCTTAATCTTAGCTGCCATCAGCTGGGCCTTTGGAACGATCCTTGTGTTCATCGCCCTTGTGATCGAGTTTGTAGCGTACGAGACCTATAACACTTGGACGGATTTCTTCCGCATGATGAAGTGTACGATTCTTTACACGTTCTATCATTACCTTCTTCTCATCTGGCGTGTGGAAGGCCTTTATGCACCCAAGCCGAAGAAAGTGGGCTGGGAACCCATCCGCGAAGGTTATGTCAACGTCCAAAATCAATAACCTTTATAATTCAACACGAAGGCACAAAGACACGAAGACGCAAAGAAAGCATTATGGAAACAAGCTCTCTTTGTGTCTTCGTGTCTTTGTGTTGAATTTTTAAACGAGAATTAAGCGAGGGCGAGGGCGTAGGAGGCGATTTCGTGGGCGAGAGGGCGGGTGGCAGCGTCCTGGGATTGCAGGATTCTTTTGCCTTCTTCTCCGAAGCTTTTGAGGGCGTTGGCAGCTTGCAGGCGTACCCACCAGATGGGGTCGTTAAGTAGCTCGGCAATTTCCGGGATGGCGCGTTTGACGTGTTGCTTTTGCAGACCAGCTATACTTTCTGCGCGAATTTCCCAATCGGAGTCTTCCAAATGTTCGATGAGCAGGAAAATGGCCTCTTCAGCTGTAATATTGCCGAGGGCACGGATAGCGAGGATGCGGCAATTCCTGTCTTCAGAGTGCGTATAGGGTTTTATTGCCTGAAGGAGGTTGGACGTAGACCTTGTCGAAAGGACATCCAGGATCATGGCAATGATATTGGGGTCTTTTTCTGATTTTAACAGATCTTCCATCCAGGTGAATTTTTCTGAATCACATTGAACAAGTGCATCTCGATAGAAAAAACGAGAAAGTGGAGTTTCTTCACTCATTGTCCGTAGTACTTCATAAAACAAAAAGCGTGAATTTGTTTTGGTGATCGCTACTGCTGCAAACACACGGACAAGGTGTTTGTCGTCCTTGATCAATTTTGCAAGATCCTCTTCGCTTGCCTTTTCAGGGTAGAGAAGAAATGCACGGGCGGCTAGTTGTCTTTTGATCCAGGATCTTGAGGGCACATACGTGTGGGCATCGGCAAGCAGGTACTTTTCAACGAGTTGTTTTTTCAGATCGACCCAACGTTCATCATTGAATCGTTGTTCATAACTTTCCAGTGTTTCGATCCAGTTTTTAAAGGCATATTTCCCTTTAGGTAGTGTGAAGTTATCTATAGGATTGGGCTTGATGTCTTTTACAGGGAATAGTGCTGATTCCACAGCATTTGAAAGGACTTCCTTCTGTTTATTCCTTACTCGGTGCAAGTATCTGGTAATAAGTTTAGTTGCAATGATCAAAAGACAGCAAAAAAGCATCACAAGAAGTTCAACGACCATGATTTGGATGGCGATCCTGAATAGAAGGTAGGAAAGAAGACTATCCATTATACCTTTATGGGTTCATGAGAAATCACTTTTAGGGCTTTTTCAATCAGGATAGAGGTATTGAAGGGTTTTGTGATATATTCCAGTGCACCTTGTTTGATCCCATCTAAAATGTCTTTATCAGAGGCATAAAAGGTGAGGATGTAAACAGGGATGGTCTTTTTGAAGTGGATCTTTAATTTGGCGAGGATGTCGATCCCATCCATATCGATCAATTTTCGCTCTACAATAAGCAAAGCGGGAAGATCTTCAAACGGCCTTTTTAAAAGATCGTCAATAGCAGCTTCGCCCTCAGAAAAAGTGGTAACGCGCGCACCGTGCGATTCAAATGTCGTCTTTAAAATTTTCAGGAGTTGCAGGTCTCCGTCCACAAGAACGATCTCTTTTGGTTTATCTTCATCAGAAACAATCGTTGTCATTTTAACAGATTGATTTTCTTTCTTAGCTGTCTCTATAAGTGTTTGTTCTGCAAATTTCAAATTCTGTTCTGCATTGCCATATTTGGTCAAAATGGGCGTGATGCTGCAATTAATGTTAATAGAGT